>JABGOW010000566.1 GCA_018645275.1 Verrucomicrobiota bacterium | reverse complement strand
AAAGCTTCGCCGGCTCGACATGCCCGCGAATTTCTTCAGCAGCAACAATTGCGTCGCGGAATCCGGGCAATTCCCGACCAACTTCCTCCTGGGTGTCTCCACGCCGGGGAGTGATATACTGTTCCGGCGCCAGATGCAGTCGCGGCTCGGCGAACCCATCACCGTGGCGGGGAACCCGCCGGTGAAATTTGCAAGTGCGAACTTCGAGGCGGAAAATGATGCCCAACCATTGCCGAGCCTCCCCCTTTTCCTGGCGCGTGTCTTCCTGAATGACATTTTCAGCATCGGCATTCTGCGCATCGCAGATGTACTGGCCTATGTGGTGCTGTACACCATCCTGCTGCGGTTGGGCGAACACCCGGTCGTCAGCGCATTCATTGCTCTGATTCTCGCAGAGGTCATTCTGGTTGCGTCCTGCGCCGCAATCAAGAAGTTCCTTGTGGGCAGCAAATGGGGTTCTGCTCACAGAACACCGTTCTGGTCCTGGCGGCATTTCATCTACTTCTTCACGCAGGACTGCTTCTTCGCCTGGTGCAGGAACCCTTTGGGAATCTCAGCAGGGACTGTGCTGTCGAATATTATCCTGCGGTGGATGGGGTGTCGGATCGGAAAACGGACCATTCTTACCTCCCCCATGCAGGCTTTCGACTGGAACGCGGTGCGCTTTGGCAACGATTGCATTATAGGCGGCATCCTGCAGTTTCACTCGTTCGAGAACATGATGCTGAAGGTGAAGCGAACCGACATCCAGAACGGCAGCACCATCAACTTCGGCGCCACGGTCATGGGCGGTGCGACCATCGGGCCCGAGACAACGCTCTTGCCGTTGAGTATGGCCTTAAAGGAGATGCACCTTCCCACAGGGACTTACTGGGGCAGTCCCACTGAACCTGTAAGGGTCGTTGGACATTGTAAGCTATCTGGAGAGGCATCTACCAACTAAAAGAGTCAGCCAACAAGGCTCATGGTTCCAAATGACCAGAGGCCATAGAGACCAAATCGCCGATCTTTTCCCCGCCGCCGCGGGATCCTCGCTTTGCTCCGATCTGCACCTTCTTTACACCTTTTTTACACCTTTTTGGGGCATGTATTTCCCACCAGCCGAATTATAGTGGATAGCGCCTGAACAGGGTTTTCGTTCAAACATTAGACAGTTAGATTGAATTGCTTAGTTGATCAAATGAATAAGCTAAAATGGAAAGGACCAGGCATAATGTCACAAGCCTATGCTATAGAAGAACTCAAACTGGAGACACCGGCCACTTATCGGATCCGTGTTCAGGGGCACTTGGATGATGACTGGTCCGACCGATTGGGAGGCATGGTCATCACCCGTGCCTATACAGATAAGAGGCACCCACTAAGCATCCTTGTCGGACACTTGGCCGATCAGGCAGCGCTCTCCGGTGTTTTGAACACGCTCTATGACCTTCGCATGCCACTTCTGTCAGCTGAGGTTGCAGATGAAAACTTGTTTGAGGCCGGAAGGAGGCATTACAAGTTCAGCAGAACCAACAACCCAGAAACCGAGGAGTAAAACCGATGAAAAGCTTTGCCCAATTTATCAAGACCACCATACTCGGAGGTTTAATTTTTCTCGTTCCCTTAGTTGTCGTGACGGTTGTTCTGGCGAAGGCTCACGAAGTCATGTCCAAGGTAGCGAAACCGTTCAGTGCGTTGATTCCGCTGGACACCGTCGGAGGTGTGGCGATTGCCAACCTATTGGCCATACTGGCGATCCTGCTGTGTTGCCTCATCGTAGGGATGCTAGCAAAAGGGGATACTGCAAAACGCCTTCTAAAATCCACCGAAGAGAAGTTGCTCGTCATACCGGCATACGCTTTTGTCAAGGGGGTGACCGACAGCCTGATAAGCAGCGAAGAGGCCGCCAAGGCTTTTATCCCTGTGATTGTTAAATTCGATGATAACGCTCAAATGGCCTTTGAGATCGAGCGGAGTGAGGAGGGGAACGTGGTCATTTATCTGCCCGGTTCCCCGAATCCCTGGTCTGGTTCGATGGTGTACTTTAAAGAGGACCGGGTCGAGCGGCTCGATATGAGCGTGCCAGACGCCATCAATAATATCAGACATCTGGGACGTGGCTCCGCGAAATTGGGAGACCCGGTTCAGAGGACATGAACGACTTAGGCGTGGTCAAATCGGCCACTTGTAAACGAGATATGCGCTTTAAAAGATCTTGGCAGCGGTATGATTGGCGGCGTAGCGTGCGATTACCTTGCGTTTCGGACCCA
>JABGOW010000134.1 GCA_018645275.1 Verrucomicrobiota bacterium | reverse complement strand
TGCGGCCTTCTGAACCCCCATCCAGTTGTAGAAGGGGTAGACGTGTTTCGTGTCAAAAGAGAGAGAAACAACAGAGCCTCCGCCGGTCAAATTCGACTGAGCGTGCCGCAAGACCGTGGCAAGGGAAACGCAGCTGATGTGGTGGGAGAGCAGAACATCATCCACGGCCTCGGTGTGGAACTCCTCTCCGAGGCAGGTGCGGGGATTCGCAAATGCGATGGAATGAACAATGCCCGCGAGTGGACCCACGTCTTCAAAGAGTGCTTTGACTTGTGCATCATCCGTGATGTCGCAGAACCGGAAGTCGATCCGGTCACGCTCTGCATCGGTTAGGGCGCCGGCGCGGTCAAGGAAGCGACGTTTGAATACCTCATTCTGGACGGTGTAGATCACGTTTCCCCCCATTGACTGTATGGTGGTCCCAATGGAGTAGGCGAGCGAATCCGGGTCGAGAAGCCCCATTACCAGGTAAGTCTTATCCGTTTCAATCATAGGTCCCTCACTGCTTAAATGACACTAATACGGGGGCACTTTAGTCTTGCTGCGCCTAGCTGTCCACGATGAAATCGTGTTTCGCCGCGTTTCACATGTCTCACCGGCTACGTGAAACACAGCGGACAGGTCAGCCCCACTCTGCCAGGAAAACGGAGGCGAAATGGCTCCATATCTCACTTTCTGTGTCGAAATGAGAAAACACAACGGTAACAATCTTATTACAGATCACACTAACATGTTGATGTCCAGTATGTTGCGGATACCGCGAGGGGCAGCCACCAGATTGTGGCATGCTAGTTGCGTTACAAGAGTAGAGAAGAGAGAGGGGAGCGGGTCGAAGGGGAGATAGAGATGAATGATACGAAATACGGATGCAAGTTTTCGGTTCTCGCAGTACCGGACCGTGCAGAGATGTTCCTGATGAACATGCGCGTGTATAATGTGGTTCCGCAGACTTCCCCCCCCACCTCAAACACCGACCCCGTATCCGTGATCTGGTGTGCCGTTTACAACGTCACCCAGCTGGAACGGTCAAACTAGCCCCAACATCTCACCATCTCCAGCATCTCGCGATGAAAGTCGGTGAAATGTCCGGGCTTGCCTTCTCTGCTGTCAGTCTCGTATCCGAGATTCCTCACAGTCCCATTCAGAAATGGGATAGCAGCATGTGTCTCGGGAGGGGAATAGGGTCGCAATAATCCGTTTCTCTTTGTATATGAGTGGGCATGCAATTGAGGTCCATAATCTACTGTATCGTGCTCTCCGCTGGATCTTTTCTATGCGGGTCTCCTTCCTTTGCTGAAACCCCGTCACTCTCCACACTAGAGGAACTCGTTGAGCAGTGGGTCATGCTGCGCAGCCAGCGTACAGAAGAACAGCAGGCATGGGAGCGTCAGCAGCAGCAATGGCAGCAAGAAATCAAACTGCTTCAGGAAGAATCGCGACAACTCGACGAGACAATTCTCCGTGCCGAGCAGTTTGAAGCCGACAAAGAGAGCCGAGCTTCGGATCAACTTGCCCTGATGGGGAAACTCGAAACGGCGCTTTCCGAGGTGGGACGGGTCGTAGAGCTCACTGCTGCTGAAATCGCTCAACATCAGATTCCTCCCTCTCTTTGCTCAAAAGAGTTGTCCCGCACATTGGACGAACTCAAGGCCCCCGCTGAGAGACTCGAGCCGGCACGCCGACTGCAGTTGCTCGTGGGCGTCCTCGCCGAAATTGATGACCTTCACGCTCACACCCATGTCGTTCGCGAGCTCTTAGACCTTGGTCATGGCCAAACACGCCGCGAAATGGATGTGGTCTATCTCGGGTTAGCCTGCGCCTATGCCGTTTCGACGGACAACACATTTGCCGCCGTCGGCAGACCTGCCGAATCCGGGTGGAAGTGGACCGCCAATCCCAGCATCGCCAAGACCGTCCGCAAGCTCGTTCGTATTCAGAAGAAAGAAGAGCCCCCTGCTATCGTTGCGCTTCCTCTGCAGGGCATTCCACCGGAGGTGCAGCCGTGAGCAGCATGATCCGCAATGCCACAGCAATACTGCTATTCAAGGCGCTCGTGTTGATCGCACTCGCGCCCTGCGGCCTGGCATCAGCGGCTACGAATACGCTAGACGAGGCCGTTCTCCAAACCCAGCAGGAGATCAAGACTGAGCTCGAAGCGCTGACCGCCCTGCGCGCTGACATTGCGAGGCAGCGGGCCCCGATTTCCGATCGTCACCGTGAGCTTGCGGCGGCCGTCCGCGCCAAACGGGAAACGGTCGAGCACACGCGCGAGGCCAAGCGCTACGGCGAGCAACAGCGCAAAGCACTTAATGCGGACGTGGTGCAACTCGAGGAGGAGTGCCAGTTTGCACTGACAGCGCTTTCCGAGTATCGGCGCGGCCTGGAAACGCGGCTTACAGCGGCCGAAATGCAGCGGTATCGCCACTCGCTTGATGCTGTAGATGCGAGTCTTGCAGCAGCAACGGATTTCAGCCGCCTCAGCATGGCGGCGGAAGCCCTTCTCCCGAAGGCGGCCCAGTGGGGTCGGGACCGAATGGGGGGGCACCGCTTCAACGGAGCTGCTCTCAACTCAGTGGGTCTGGAGGAGCGTGGGGCATTTCTTGTCATGGGCCCCATCTGCTACTTCTCAAACACAAACGGGGTAGGGGGGCTTGTCCTCACGCAGTTTGGAAGCGACAGCCCAGCTTACTATGATCGCCACACTCCCCAGCAACGGGATGCAATCACATTCCTACTTGCCGGGGCAGAGGTCACCGTCCCTCTGGATGTGTCCAACGGTGATGGCTTGAGAATCTCAGAAGCGGGAGACTCCCTTTCTGAACAGATTGGCAAGGGCGGCTTCGTGATGGTACCGCTTTTGCTCATTGGTGTTATGGCAATCGCCTTGACGCTGTGGAAGCTCCTCGAGCTTCGCGGTATGCGACAGGCGCCAACGGCCCCTCTCGATAGCATCATGAAACACCTTGAAAGCGGCGACATAGATCAGGCGACTCGGGCTGCGCGCGCGCTCCACGCTCCGCTATCCACCCTAATCGAAGAAGCGCTGGCCTATCGCGATTCGCCCCGTGAGCATCTCGAAGAGATTCTGCATGAACGCATTCTTGCCATGGTCCCACGACTTGAACGCCATCTCGGTACGCTCGCCGTATTCGGGGGAGTTGCACCCCTTCTGGGACTTCTCGGCACCGTGACCGGCATGATCCACACCTTTGACCTGGTGACCCTCTTTGGAACGGGTGAAGCACGGCTCCTCTCTGGGGGCATCTCGGAAGCGTTGATCACAACCAAGTTCGGTTTGGCGGTTGCCATCCCCGTACTCCTCGTGCATGCATTCCTGGCCCGGCGTGTACGGACGATCATTGGTGGGCTTGAGAATGCGGCCGTTCGCTTTGTCAACATGCTGAAGATCGGAGCCCCGACACCATGAATGCCTGGCTGCAGCATCCGCTACAGTATTGGAGATCAGGAGGACCGCTTCTGATCCCGCTTGCCGTCGTCTGTTTTGGCATCTGGCTCTATCTGCTGCGCGGGCGTCAACGCCTCTTGGGAGCCTCTTCCGAAGCAGAGCGGATTGCCGATACGCTTAAGCAGGGCGCCGGGGCAGAGCTGAAACGCATGACAGGGGGACTCGCCCGGATCGTGAACGATGTAATCGCCAAACGGGACCACGGTCTCGATGCCGGAGCCGCTTTTGATGAAGAGAGTGGACGGTTTGCCGATCAACTGAAACGTGACATCGTGATCCTGGCCGCTTTGACCACCGTGGCTCCACTGCTTGGCCTGCTCGGGACCGTCATGGGCATGATTCAGACCTTTGATGCCGTGGCCACGACCTCCGGAGAAACCGCATCACGCGTTGCTTCGGGGGTTAGCCGTGCCCTGATTACCACGCAGGTTGGACTGGCGATCGCCATTCCAGGTTTCTTCGGACTCGCGCGATTGCGTCGACTTTCCCACCAGCTCCAAGCACAACTAGGAACCCTGAAGTTGCACACCGTCTTGCTTCAAATGCCGGATTCACGGACTGCCCACACTCCTCTATCTGGGGCCGTGGAGCATCACAACATCGGAAAACTCGCCAGCATATGAAACGGATCGCACTCCAGTCTCTCACGTCAGAAGGCATTGAAATCAACATGTCTCCGTTGATTGACTGCGTCTTCCTGTTGTTGATCTTCTTCATCGTGACGACGGTGTTTGTTGAAGAGACGGGAGTAGAGATAGAGAAGCCACAGGCTGCTTCGGCAACGGAACTTGCGAAACACAGCGTCCTGATCGCCCTGACCCCCGAAGGGAGAATCATATACGGCGGACGTGAGATCAGCCTGAACAGCGTCCGTGGCATTGTCGCACAACAGCTTCGACAGCAGGATGCTCCCGTCATTATCATGGCCGATCAGGAGTCCTACACCGGACAGCTCGTCACACTCATGGACGAATGCAAGCTTGGTGGTGCAACGCGCGTCAGCGTAGCTGCAGGAAGAGAATCGCAGAACAGAAGGGGGCTGTAGTGCAGGATCAAAGCAGGACTCCCCTCATCGCTGGCTGTCTGACAGTAAGTCTGTTTCTGTTGCTTCCGTACGTACACGTGATGGAGCCGCCCAACGAGCCTCCGCTGGAGCTCGTTTCAATCGAACGGACGGACTGGCAGCCTCCCCCTCTACCCCACCCGGAGCGACAGTATCACGAACCGGAAACGGAGACCCTCCCGGAACTGGAGCTCGCCACGCCGCAGCCAGAAGTCGCTCCCTTACAAGCGGTATTGGATTTCGACTTGGACTTCACCCAGATCGGCGGCGATTTCGACCTCAACTTCTCCACGGATGCCCTTGCCGATATGCGCACAGATGCCGGTGCATTCGACCTGTCCGACATTGACCATCACCCGCAGCCCATGGTGCAACTTCGCCCACACTACCCCACCCATGCGCGCATGCGTCAGCTTGAAGGCAGCGTTACGGTTGAGTTCGTGGTGTCCGCTGATGGCCACACCGAGCGCGTTTCCGTACTCTCCAGCGAGCCAGGAACGGTTTTTTGTGCAGCCGCCATCCGCGCCGTTGAACGCTGGCGATTCAGCCCAGGCACGAAGGACGGATATCCCGTCTCCGTTCGCGTTCGGCAACGCATCCGCTTTCAGTTGGAGGAGTGATGGGAGAGAAAGCCGAAATGGGGAAAGCCGAAAGTCGAAATGGACGCGACGGCAAGATCCGTCGTGTACTCTCTCTTTGTGCCGCAGGGGTTGTGATGCTCTTGACGACTGCGGGGGGGCTGGCGGCAGCCAATGCACCACGGCTCGAACCCACGGTATCCCCAAAGGAGGCCGAACGCCTGGCAGAGGCAGCAGCCACAACGAACCTATCAGCAGCCGTAGCGATGCTTCAGACCAGAGATCTGCCGAAGGCAAGCGCAGCCATGGATTTCGCAATTGGCAATTTCCAGTTTCAGGACGGAGTATTCAGAGCGGCAGCGCAGTCCTATCGCGATGCCATCGCAAAGCTTCCGAGCTTTCGAAACGCCCGGAAAAACCTGGGGCGTGTCTGCCTGATGATGGGCCAGAATGAGGAGGCCATTCGTATCTACCAGGATCTCGTCCAAGAGGGATTGGTCGATTCCGATACGCTGCTACTCCTGGGCCACGGGCTCGCACGCCAGGACCACGTTGTCTCGGCGGAGAATGCTTACCGACAGGTACTGCTCCTTGATCCCCACAGTACAGACGCACAGCACGGTCTTATCCGTTGTCTGCTTCAACAAGAGCGCCACCGCGAAGCCAGGAGTCTCCTGCGGACCGCATTGAGCGCCGGGCCGCATCGGGCAGAGTTGTGGTCCCTTCTCGCTAACGTCAATATCGCGCTGGACGCAACCCGAGAAGCTACAGCGGCTCTTGAAACGGCCCGTCGACTGGGAACATCCACCCCTGACATGCTTGGGCTTCTGGGGGACCTCTATCTGAATGCCGAGCAGCCATCCCATGCGGTTGCATGCTACCAAGACGCATTGCAGGCGGGCTGGCGCGATGGGGATCGGCTGCTGCGGGCCGCTGAGAGTTTTGTGCTGGTGGGCGATAGCGCTGCTGCGACCCGGTTGCTGGAGAGCATCAACACAGAAGAGGCTGATCTCACACAGCGGCGGGCCGCCCTGAAGCTCAGAGCCGAGATCGCCATTCTGGAGAGCCGTTCTGAAGAAGCCATCGGGATGTATCGTAAGCTCTGCGTGGAGGATCCTCTCGACGGAAAAGCCCTGCTGCGTCTCGGGGAACTGCTACAGCAGTCTGGTGATTTTGGCGGAGCCGAATTGGCCATTGAGCGCGCTGGCCGCCTTGACGGTCTCGAGGCCGAAGCCAAGGTGCAGCTCGCGCAGTTTGCGGTGGAGCGGCGGCAGTACGCGAAAGCGGTTGTGCTCCTCGAGGCCGCCCAAACGCTCGATGCCAAATCCCACGTCGAACGCTATCTCAAACAGGTCCGTCGACTGGCAGAGCGGTAGTTCAGACAGCGGTGGTCGCCGTCCGTTCACCGCCAAGAGAGCCGCGGACCAACCAACGGTGCCTTGGCGCGCTTAGGGATGATCAGCTCTGGAGAACCGATCTACTTTCTCACGATCAGTCCTCGTTGGTTTCGAAGGCCAGCCAGACATAGCGGTTGCGTCCCATTGTGAACGTTCCCGTTTCTCCCAGCCAGCCATAGTCAGCCTCTTTCGTTTTCCAGACCGATTCGAGAAATACGGCTACGCCGATATGCTGCCAACGCATTCCCTTTATGAAATCAAAGTCCCCCCAGAAGAGCTGACCGGGTCGATTGCAGTAGAGCGGCATGATCTCGGCATTGATCTGATAGAGCAGCAACGGTTTGCCCTCCGGCACCCACTTCTGCACAACGGGGATCAGTGCACCGGGCGTCTTCATCGCATTGAACGTTGGAAGTACAAACAGCCCCACCACGAGATACACCATGACATAGAGGCTCACGCTTTCGGCAAACCAGCGTTGAGTGACGCCATGTTGGTAAAAACGCCAGAGCAACGAGAAGACCCCAGCCAGAATGATGCCTCCGCAGCAAAACGCGATTCCGCTCCCAAGGTCCACGATAGGAATCCACGGTGTAGCAAAAAGCCCGACAGCAACAATACCCGCAACGGCAGACAGCAGGCAGGCCGCGGTCCACAGCGGCTTGCGCGGAAGTCTACGCAGGAGAGGCCAGGATGCGCTCACCACCACAGCCATGGCGGGATAGGCCAACAGGATATAGAGACTACGTTTGGTGGGGAGCAGGCTGAAGAAGATGACGACAAAGCCGAACCATCCCAATGCTAACCGCAGGAGGTGACGCGGATTCAGGGGAGACGAATCCGATGCACCCGGCTTCGGGGTTGTCCCGTATCTGAGTAGTGCCCAGATGGAGAACGGCAGCATCAGGAGCCAGGGAAGGCCATCCGCCAACATGTATTCAACGTAGTAGTAGAATGGGCGGATATGCCCCATTCCCCCCGCCGCGCGATCCACGTTCTGCTTGAAGAGGAGCTCCTGGAAATAGTCCGCCGAACCGTCAGTTAGTTTGGCCAGTAGAAGCCATGCTGCAGGCCATAGCAGCGTCACCGGAAGGCACCAGGCCCAGTGCCAGCGGCGTAGATTGCGCCCGGTTCCAGCGGCGAGATTGGCCGAAACATAGGCCCCCAGCGGCACGAAGAACCCAACGGGGCCCTTTGCCAGGATGCCCAGCCCAAAACAGCAATGGGCCAATAGCGGGCGCCATCGCGTCTGGCGACGATCATCCAGAAACAAGAGACAGAGCGCGAGCATCTGTAAGCCGCAGAGCAGCATATCAATCTGTCCCCATCCGGCGCGCCACCATACTGCAAACGTAGTGGCGGTGATGAAGATGGCCCGCCAGGCGGCCTGGCGATCCATCCACAGTTGCGTGATCGTGCCAACCGACCAGAGGGCCAGTATGATCCCCAACAGAGAAGGGAGGCGCGTAGCAACCTGGCCAATCTCTCCGCCGGTCAGCAGCGAGCCGGCATTGATCAACCAGAACATCAACGGTGGCTTGTGTGCGTAGAACTCCCCATGCCGATGCGGTACAAACCAGTGGTTTCCTGCTCGCATCTCCTGGGCGACGTAGGCGTAGCGGGCTTCGTCCGGTTGCCACAGTGTCCGCCGAAGGTATCCGGGAACCCAGAGGGCAATGGCAAACAGGATGACAACCAGAAGCCGCTTGCCCATTGCTACTGCCTCTCAACACGGAAACGGGGACAGCGACGCTTCATCCAGCGCACGGTCATGAGATCCCACACGGTCTCCTTGAGCCGCCCCAGATTGGTGTACTTGCTGACCCCCTTCTGTCGGGCGCGATGGTTGACTGGTATCTGCACGATTGAGGCTCCCTGCATCGCCAGTAAGCTCCCCAGAAAACGGTGCAGCCCCTTCCATAGGGTCAGGCGCTGTACGAATGCTGCGGGGAACGCCTTCAGCGAGCATCCCGTGTCGCGGATGGACTCGCCGAGAATTCCGTTTCGGACCGCATTGCCAATCACGCTTCCTATCCGCTTCCCGAATCCATCCTCACGCTCGGCGCGATAGCCAAAACAGCAGTCGTGGGAGCCCAGCTCAGACAGCAATCGGGGAATATCGGCAGGATCATTCTGCCCGTCAGCATCCATGGTCACGATCACGCGCCCGGCGGCCTCGCGGAAGCCGGTGTCGAATGCCGCGCTCTGCCCGGCATTGGGGATCAGCGAGAGAATCTGGAGTTCCGGCATTGTGGCAACCAGGGACTTCAGAATGACCAGCGTATCATCCGTTGATCCATCATTGATGGCGAGCGCTTCCCAGCGATAGTCTGTGTCGCGCAGAACGGTGGCAAGCTCCTGAAGCGTATCGGCAATAGACTCGGCCTCGTTATAGACCGGGAGGACAACCGACAGGTCAGGCGTGGCATTCTCTCCCCGTTGTCGCGCCTGCTCCATGCGTCATTCTCCGTGTCTCTAGAAGAACACCTTGAAATACCGGAGAATGCCCTGCTTCCACGGAACCCGGTGCGAGATGCCGCTGCGATTCTCAAAGCTCTCCAGATTCTTTACGTACCACTCGTAGTTACGAACTAAGGCATCTTTGTTTGAGTACTTGGGGGCATACCCCAGCAGATTCTCTGCGCGTTCGATGCTGACGAAAGAGTCTTCACAAGCCGTTTCGTAGACCCACTTGTAGAGCGGAGACAGTTTGAAGAACTCAAGGATTCGGAGGGCCCAGATAAGGGGCTTTGAGGGAAAACCGATGATACGGCGGCCATGGCCGGCGTGGTCCAGTACGGCCTGGTAATCCTCCTTCATCGTGGTGAAATCCTTGGCACCCACGTTGAAGGTGTTGTTGACGACGTCCTTGTCCAGCGTCAGACAGCTCCAGATTAGATCACAGAGATCCTGAACATCCAAGAGCTGGTAGCGGTTGTTGCCGCTGCCAATCATGGGGAAGTTCTTCCCGTCTTTGGCCCAGTCGTAGAAAAGCGCGAAGACGCCCAGACGTTCGGGGCCGATGAAGGACTTGGGACGGATTACCGGAACACACATGCCCTGGTCGCGGAAGCCGAGACAGACATTCTCTGCCTCAATTTTGGCGATCCCGTATGGCCCGACACCATCCAGTTTATCATCCTCGACCAACGGGTGATGGTCAGGAATGCCATAGACCGCCGTGGAAGAAATGTGGACAAAGCGCTCAACCGTGCCGCCGGCTTTTGCAGCCTCAACGAGGTTGCGCGTGCCATCGACGTCGGTGGTCATGATCTCTTCTTCGGTATAAAGGGGCAGGGCGGCGGCCGTGTGGATGACCAGGTCGACGTTCTCCATGCACCGCTTGACCATCGCTTTGTCGCGAATATCGCCAATCACATCGTTGATCCTGTCACGCTCAGGATAGTCGAAAGGTTCAAGATCCAGTGAGGTAATATCCGTAATGCCCTGATCCAACAGGGTACGGATCATATTGATACCCAAGAATCCGCTGCCACCCGTAACCAGTACCTTCTTGTCCATACTAAAGCCTCCCCTTTTTGACGCGCGAAAGCCTCTCACACTTTGCAGAATGGGGCAAGTGCGGAGCGCGACTTACCCAATCCAGGCGATCGCCATGCCGCCCAGCAAGAACGCCATCATCCCCAAGGTAAAAACCACCTTGAGGACGACAATCAGAACCCGGGCCCAGACTGCGCCGCGCGCAATGTGCGCCGCTTGTCCCATGTGTTTCAGGCGCCACTGTTCAACCCCGAATGTGGCCCCGAAACTGAACACCAACATCCCCAGAAGCGAACCCACGATTGGGATCGGGATGTAGGAGCCTATGACCAGCCCGAGCAGGCCCCCGATGAGGGCGGCGAACCCCGCCAGCTTTGATCCCCCGCGTTTTGCAACACCCCAGCTAGAGGCGAAGGCCTCGGCGACCTCGATTGCGATCGAAAGGAGCAGAAAGACAACAATCGTTATCCACCCGGGAAACCCGCTGTCGCCTCGCAGCAACATGGCTCCAAGTGCGGCCCCGAGGATTACCCATGTTCCCGAGATCGAGACACAGGAGAGAATTACGGCCACGATACAGGCCAACACAATGACCAACACGCCCAAGCCTGTCCCCACGGTGCCTAGAATGTGCATTGTCGTTTCCATCGTTCACACGTTGATTTTTCAGGATGTGTTTGTCAAGATGACGCTGCAAATCCAAAGGAATAGCCATGGCAGATACCGAAACACCAGATCCCGCTGACGAAGTCGAAGTCGTGGAGGCGGACCCGGAAGTGACTGATTCAGAACCCAGCCCCGACGACCAGAAGCTCGTACTGGCGCGAGACGTTCTCCCCGCCCAGCTCCCGATCATTCCCATCAACGACCGCCCGCTTTTTCCAAAAATGACGGTCCCGATGATCTTGGATGACGAGCCCCTCATTAAAATGCTAATCGGCATTGCCGAATCAGAATCGCGTTTTGTGGGACTTGTTCTACAGCGCCGCTCTGAAGAGGATGAGCCCTCCGAGGGACGTGTGCACACGGGGGATCTCTATGACATCGGCGTCGTGGCCGAGATTAATCGGATGGCGCAATTCGAGTCACAGCCTGAGCTGCACGTGATGTTGAACGTTCTTGATCGCTTCAGCATTGAGGGATTCGTGCAGGAGTCTCCTCACATCATTGCTAAAGTTCACTACATGTTTGAGAGCGAGATGACGGACAATCAGGAGCTCAAGGCCTATTCCGTCTCTGTCATCAAGAGCATCAAAGCCCTGGTGAAGCTGAATCCACTCTACAAGGAAGAGCTGAGCATCTTCATGTCCCACTCCAACCTTCAGGATCCGGGAAGGCTGGCTGATTTTGCCGCGGCACTGACGACCTCCTCCGGTGAAGAACTGCAGGATGTACTCAAGACGGTTCGCATCCGCGAGCGCCTCCGCAAGGTCCTGGTTCTGCTCAAGCGTGAGATTGAGATCTCGGAGCTTCAGGTTAAGATCAGCAACGACATTGAGCAAAAGATGTCGAGTACGCAGCGGGAGTTCTTCCTGCGCGAGCAGCTCAAGGCCATCAAGAAGGAGCTGGGCATAGAGAAGGGCGGCAAAGAGACTGAAGTGGAGCGGTTCGAGAAACGCCTTGAGGGTTTGACGCTTTCCGAGGAGGCCGAGACCTGCATTAAAGAGGAACTTGAGAAACTCAAGATGCTTGAGCCGACGTCTCCGGAGTTCAACGTGACCCGGAACTACCTGGACTGGCTGACGGTTCTCCCGTGGGGCGTCTTCTCGAAGGACAGTCTCGATATCGCCCGGGCTGAGACGATTCTCAATGAGGATCACTATGGCCTGGAGGATGTCAAAGAGCGCATTCTGGAGTTCTTGTCCGTCGGCATTCTGAAAGGCAACATCTCGGGGTCCATCATCTGCTTTGTGGGGCCTCCTGGCGTAGGCAAGACTTCAATTGGGCGCTCCATTGCCCGGAGCATAGACCGCAACTTCTTCCGTTTCTCGCTCGGTGGCATGCGAGATGAAGCCGAGATCAAAGGCCATCGGCGCACCTATATTGGTGCCATGCCGGGCAAGTTCATTCAGGCCATGAAAACCTGTAAGAGCGCCAACCCCGTGATCATGCTGGATGAAATAGACAAAGTGGGTGCCAGCTATCGGGGCGATCCCGCCTCCGCACTGCTGGAGGTGCTTGATCCGGAGCAGAATTGCGAGTTCATGGATCACTACCTGGATGTGCGTTTTGATCTCTCCAACGTCTTCTTCATTTGCACAGCCAACCAGCTCGATACCATTCCGCGCGCGCTGCTTGATCGCATGGAGATCGTCAAGCTCTCGGGCTATATTCTTCAAGAAAAGCTGGAAATTGCGAAGCGCTACCTAATCCCCAAACAGCTCAAGAAACACGGGCTCAAGCGGTCTCAAGTGACCATTACTGTCCGGGCCTTGCGTGAGATCATCGACGGCTATGCCCGCGAACCGGGCGTCCGCGGACTGGAGAACCACATTAAGAAGATCATGCGTAAAGTGACCAAGCGTATTGTGAAAAGCGACGTCAAGAAGGTGAAAGTCGACGTTGCTGATGTGGTTGAGTTCATCGGACAGCGCCTGTTTGTGGATGACAACTACTACACGATTCCTCGCCCCGGTGTTGTGATGGGGCTGGCCTGGACGAGCATGGGCGGCGATACGCTCTACATCGAGGCGGCCAAAGTGAAGACCGGCAAGAGTGGCTTCAAGCAAACAGGGCAGCTGGGCGACGTGATGGTGGAGTCTTCGGAAATTGCCTACACCTACGTGCGATCCTTCCTAAACGATGATGAAGCCGCACGCAAGTTCTTCGAAACCAATAGCATTCACCTGCACGTTCCCGCAGGTGCGACCCCGAAAGATGGCCCATCGGCCGGCATCACGATGGCCATCGCGCTCTACTCGCTGGTCTTCGGCATTCCCGTGAAGCGGCATCTTGCCATGACCGGTGAGCTCAGTCTCACGGGGCTCGTGATGCCAATTGGCGGACTCAAAGAGAAAGCGATTGCCGCCAAGCGGGCAAAGGTGAAACATCTCATCTTCCCTGCCGAGAACAAGAAGGACTATGATGAGCTTCCTGATCATATCAAGAAGGGGCTTACCCCGCATTTCGTACAAACCTTCAAAGATGTCGTCGATATCTGTTTTGGGAGGAAACGGTCCTAATGGCAAACTACAGCAACATCGTCCTTTTCGGATTCATGGGTACCGGGAAGACGCGTATTGGAAAAGAGGCGGCGGCTCGCCTGGGGCTGGTATTTGTTGACATGGATGACGTCATCGTCGAGCGCGCTGGGAAGCCGATTCCCGAGATATTTGCCGACGACGGCGAAGCCCATTTCCGGTCGATTGAGCGACAGGCGGTTATTGATCTTTCCGCACAGCCGGGATGCGTGATCGCGACCGGTGGAGGCGTCGTATTGAACTCCGACAACATCCGTGACTTCAGCCAAGACGGTCTTGTCGTGTGCCTCTCAGCGACACCAGAAGTGATTCTTGCTCGCGTTGAGCATGACACCAACCGCCCGCTGCTTAACGCGGATGACAAGATGGAGAAAATCTGCTCCCTGCTGGACTCTCGCCAAGTGCTCTACGATGCGATCCCAAATCAGATCGACACTTCTGAACTGACCGCCACTGAAGTCGTAGATCGTATTGTCTCGCTCTATCAACAATAACGCAATATGGCCGCTGCAACTGAACACGTTGATATCACGCAACTGATCGCAACCAAAACGCTTGCCGAGGGTTTTGCTGCAGTCGGATTTGCGGCGGTTGGCCCCGCGCAGAGTATGCCGGTCTATGAGCAATGGCTCGCGGAGGGCTTTGCCGGCGAGATGGACTACCTGCGCCGACATGCAGCGTTGAGAACGCATCCAGACCACATCATCCCGGGCGCCAAATCCATCATCGCTGTGGCTGCGCGCTATCCCAAGAACGAGAACCCCGGCGCTGGCTTCTCAACGTACGCCCGCGGACAGGACTACCACGATGTGCTTCGCCGCAAGTTGCTTTCGCTTGGTGAGTTCATCAACGCGTTCCACCCTCTGAACGTCTGCCGCGTCTGTGTTGATTCGGCACCACTCCCAGAGCGTGAATGGGCCATGCGAGCGGGATTGGGTTGGCAAGGGAAGCAGGGGCAGCTCGTGAATCCAACAGCAGGCTGTTGTATCGTGTTGGGATTCCTACTGGTCGATATCGAACTGGAGCCCTCGGTGCCGCTTGAGAACCAATGCGGATCCTGCCAATGCTGTATGGACTCCTGTCCAACCGGTGCCGCGATGGGGGATGCACGCGTCGATGCCAGGCGCTGCCTCTCCTACCTAACGATTGAGCACAAGGGCTCGATTCCCGCGGAGTGGCAAACCGCTGTAGCGGGAACGCTCTTTGGATGTGACTGTTGTACCGCCGTCTGTCCCTGGAATGCACGAGCAACTGCACCCGTGATGGCTGAG
>JABGOW010000344.1 GCA_018645275.1 Verrucomicrobiota bacterium | reverse complement strand
ATGAGAACGTTCTATCAGGCGGGATAGACTGACCGGCGAGGGAGTCAGTGGTTTAAAAGCACAATCCGGTTGTTCAACCACCGACCGCACTCCTGGTCCGCAGCATTTCCGATCACATCCATAGCCGCCCGGTAAGACCGAAGGCGGTCCGTAACGATCACCTTTGGCTGACCGTAGCGTTTCATCGCTCGCTTGATAAAAGTCAGCGCCGCCTTGCGATCCCGCCGTTTCGTCGCAAATACTTCCAGTACCTCGCCTTCGTGATCAACGGCACGCCACAGATAATGCGTCTCCCCGTTGATCTTCACGAATACCTCGTCCAGGTGCCAGCGCTAGTTCGAATATGAGTGGCTTTGAACGCGGCGCTTCCGGATCTCAGCTGCAAACATCGGACCGAACCGGTTCCACCAGAACCGCACCGTTTCGTGACAGATGTCGATGCCGCGCTCGAACAAGATGTCTTCGACCTGGCGCAACGAAAGTGGATAGCGAACATACATCATCACCGTCAGGCGGATGATCTCGGATGAACTGTTGAAACAACGGAACGGACTTCTCATCCGACGATGCTAGGGAATGGCGTTGCATGTCTCAAGTTGATTTGCTCTGACAATGCCACCGAGGCTATTTAACGGCCTTGTCGGCATATAAGCCGTTTTGCCCCGACAATGCCCGCTATGGTGATAGCTCAACGATTTAGCGTGCCCTGACACAAGGCTCCGGCCAAAAATATCAGGGCCGAATCCATTCGGTATCGACAAGCAGCTTGCGGGTGGGCCCATGCGCGGAGACTTCAGACCGCACAATCAAAGACTCACTGTGTGCCACGATTGGTGAATCGTACTTCTTGCTGCTCTTTTCCTCGTAAAGGCGCGTGTAACACTGTTTCACAATGCGCGCGGCCCGCTTGGGCTTAAAGCCAAGACCTATAAGGGCCGTTTTGTTCCAGTCGATTATTCCGGGAAACCAGCCAAAGTGGAGCGCAGCAAGAAACTCAGGAAGCAATTCTCCGATCTGCTTTCGGCGTTTTTCGGTAAGTCCTGTCCAAAAATGCCGTAGCACTTCTTCGAAAAAGACTTGGTGACGCCCCTCATCCGTCAAATGCTCGGACAAGACGTGGTGAAAGGCGTTGCCGGGCTCGGAATCTCGCTTCATATCCAGAAGTTCATGGGTGATCAGGTGTTCGGCGAAACACAGAGTGACAACTCTAAAATCCTGCTTTAGCGACTCCGGCGCCTTGGTTTCAACCCACGCAAGGGCGCAGTCGATCAATGATTTTTTTGCTGGCAGGTCAACCGGTTCGACGCCGAAAACTGTTTCGATCTCCTTCATGTACTTACGCGCGATAAAGGCGTGATAGGCCTCATCGGTGGCGACAGTGAGTGCTACCTGGCGCGCAGAATTAGGAAAACTGACCGAGAACTCATCATTGGCGAGTCGGCCACACAACACCGTCACACCATCGATTTCGCCCCGCGCGATATCATCAAGAAAATTGTGAAAGGTCTGAAGTTCGAGCGTCCGGACGGCCGCCTTACCCAGTTCCTGAACCTCGGGCTCTGACGTCAATGGCTGCATCATCGGCGGAATGGTATAGGTCCGGACATCGGATTTGCGAATGACATAAGGCTCGGTATTTCGAACCGTTGCGCGCTTGTCCCATTGGCGCAGATAATTACTGCAGAAGGCATCCAGGTCCGGCGTTTTTTTTGTGATTCTCGGCATAAAAATCTCTAAGAATTAGGGGAAAATTTCAAATGGGCATGGCAAACACTTAACGCCCAACATTGTTGTTTATAGTATTTTATATCAGAGTAAAGCACCAGCACGCTCGAGCCTGAAAAACGTGGAAAGAGACTCTATGAGATCGCGCAACAACCTCGGTTTAACCTCAGTCCGACCGCAATTAAGTGTACTCAGGAACGCTTCGTGACAGAGAAAATCGAAATTCGTCACCGTTTCTCGCAACTCGTTGAAAACATAGAGCGCCAGGGTGATAATTTAACAATCCAACGTCCCAACTTAACACCAATTTCCTTTGCCGCCCCGAACACACATTGCGCCGACGCCCTGATGTTGTTGGACGGTGATGGCACGACCCGCCAAAATCTGATCGCCATTGCTGGAGAGGATGACACGCCCAATGCTGCCGAGATAATCGACTATTATCTCGGTCGATTCTTTTACGGCCGCCTTCTCAAATGGGAAATCACACAGGATGGTGAATGCATCGCGAGCCTGTCGAGCCACGACAACCAGATGGGCCCAAAGGAAATTGAAACACCGCCGCAAAGCCTCACTTTGTCCCGCTTTGACTGCCTGCACCGTGACGGCGAGAACATAATCCTCGAGTCAGCGGAATCATGCGCTCAGATAGTTCTCTCCAGTCGCGCCATAGCCCTGCTCGGTAGCTTGTCGGAACACCCCGAAGATTTGGTCGCCCGGGCGTTTTGCGAGGCATTGTGGCGTTTAGGCTTCCTGGAAGACGGTTCAAAAGAAGAAACTCCGAACCGGATGACCTGGCAGTTCCATGACAAGTTCATGCACGAGATGAGCCGTTCGCACCGCGATGACAAAACACCGGGCGCAACCTATCGTTTCAAGGGTGTAATAACGTCGCCACCCGCATTGAAACCAGACATGGTGGGCGACCCCGTCTCGCTTCCAGAGGTCGATGATGCGGACATCAGGGAGAGCAGCGCGTCACTTCACGAGATTCTGGAACGCCGCATGTCCGGGCGGGACTATGGATCGCAGTGTCTTACTTTTGCAGATTTGTCAGGCTTCCTTTATCGCGTGGCCCGCATAAAGCAGGTTTCCCCGCATCCAAGCCAGGACGTCCTGCGACGGCCCTTTCCCTCTGGCGGCAGTATCCATGAGCTAGAATTTTATGTTGCCGTGCGCCAGTGCGAGGGGCTGAAGCCCGGATTTTACCATTATCAAGGGATAGCCCACAGGCTCCTCCACCTTCCTGACAGTGAAGCAGCAAGCCAAAAGATGCACATGATCTCTGCAGCCTGCTTGGGACAACCGGAAGCACCTGCGGACGCCCTGATCGTGATCTCGAGCCGACTTCCGCGCATAGCCTGGAAGTATGAGGGCATCTCATACCGGACCAGCATGCTCAACGCAGGCGTGGCGCTCCAGACAATGTACCTGGTGGCAACGGACATGGGACTTCAGGGATGTGCGAACGGATTGGGAGATTCCCGCATCTTTGAGAAGGTCACGGGTCTCGACCCTTTTGAAGAAACTTCTATCGCCGAATTCGCACTATCAGCGCCCCTTTAAGTTCCGCATTAGCGTTATCACTGATGCTTTTGATGGATTAGTTGATTGCGTCACGTCGTTTCAGGAGTAGTTTTCATGGTTAAGTGTTCAACTTACGAATGCATGCGACCACGAAAGCGGGACCGCTGGGTGCAGGACTGGGCTTCTGCTTCTGGCGCTGGACGGACAACAGCTCCAGGTCGTCGTGCGCGCCATCACCGGCATTTTGTTTCTGTTGTTTACCGCAGCCATTGCGGCTCATTTTCTTGGGCGCGCGGACTGTCTTTCAGGAGCCTGTGCTAGCCTGTGCTAGCCTGTGCTAGCCTGTGTTTCAGAAAATTTGGAACGGACTGTTATGAAAAAACTTATCCTTCTGGGTGTCGTCTTCATCCTTCTGGCCGGGGTGATCGGCGGGTTCGCATATTTTGAGTATGTGATGAAACCGGAGATCATCAAGAAGGCTATATTGGGTAAAGTGCAGCCGACATCAGAGGTTGTGACAGAAGTTGCGACGGCGGAATCCTGGCGGCGCGCGGTCCCGGCGATTGGAACCCTGTCGGCTGTGCAGGGAATCGACGTGGCCCCGGAAACGCCCGGCATCGTTCAGAGCATCGGCTTCACGTCCGGTGAAGAAATCGAGGCGGGCACTTTGCTCATCGAGCTGGGTGACGGCACTGAGCAGGCCTCTCTCAAGGCCGCGCTGGCTCAGCTTCGGAACAGTCAGATCAGTCTGAAACGTCAGCGCGAGTTGCTGGGCCGCGGTAACACCTCACGCAGCAACTATGACACAGCCATCGCATCACGCGACAGCGATGCTGCCGAGGTTGAGCGCATCCGTGCTTTGATTTCAGAGAAATCTATTCTGGCCCCGTTTAGCGGGCGGTTAGGCGTTCGTAAGGTCGATCTCGGGCAGTATGTATCAGCCGGCACGGTGCTGGTGAGCTTGCAGCAGCTTGATCCGATCTATGTGGATTTTCCTATTCCCGAGCAACACCTTGATCTGATTAAGGTGGGTGATGACGTCGAGTTGCGAGTTGATGCATTCCCGAAAGGTAAGTTCAGCGGCAAGGTCACGACCATCGATTCACGGGTAGAGCAATCGACCCGGAACATTCTTGTGCGGGCCGAGTTGGCCAATCCGGCCAAGCAGCTTCTTCCAGGCATGTTTGTCAATGTCCGCGTGCTGGAATCCAAAGCACAGGACGTGGTTGCGGTCCGTCGAACCGCCATCACCTACAGCCTGATTGGGGATACCATCTTTGTGGCCAAGCCTGATGCTCCGGACGCAAAGAAAGACAAAAAAGAGGCTGCTGCCGATGCCAAATCTGAACCACCGAAATACACCCTTGAGCAGCGGCGCGTGACGCTGGGTGTGCAGCGCGGCGACCAGATTGTCGTTGTTGATGGCGTCAAAGCTGGTGAGCATGTTGTGACGGGCGGCCAGAACAAGATCTTCAACGGTCAAAGGGTTGCCCTTTCGAAGGTCCCGCCACTCAAGGCGCCCACTGAACGACCCAAACCCTGAGGCGCGAAATGTCATTTACTGACCTTTTTGTTCGCCGACCAGTTCTATCGACAGTTGTCAGCCTGCTGATTCTCCTGATCGGCTTGCAGGCTGCATTCTCGCTGCAAATCCGCCAGTACCCGGAGATTTCCAACACCACGATCACGGTGACGACGGCCTATCCGGGCGCCAATGCTGATGTGATCAAGGGTTTCATTACGACCCAGATCGAGCAGGCCGTGGCCAGTGCGGAAGGGATCGACACGCTGGTTTCGACATCTGCACAGAATGTCTCGACGGTTACACTGAACCTCAAACTCAATGCGGATGCGGACCGCGCGGCAACGGATGTACTGTCAAAGGTCAATCAGGTCCGCGGCCTTTTGCCCGATGCGGCATCGGATCCGGTGGTCTCGAAACAGACGGGTGAGAGCGCGGCATTAATGTATCTCTCGTTCAATTCGGACGTGATGACCCCTCCCCAGATTACCGACTACATCACGCGTGTGGCCCAGCCCAAGTTCCATACTGTTGACGGCGTCGCGAATGCGCAAATTCAGGGTGGTCAGACCTTTGCCATGCGTGTGTGGCTCGACCCCGTGCGGATGGCAGCGTTTGGCGTGACACCGGTAGATGTCTCTTCGGCCCTCGCACGGAACAACTTCACATCGGCGGCCGGTGCGATCAAGGGCGATTTCGTCAAGACCAGTATCAATGCTGAAACGTCGCTCGACACTGCGGAGGCATTTTCCAATCTGGTTGTGTCCACCCGCGGCGACACCTTGATCCGGGTCAGTGATATTGCCGATGTCCGGCTCGGGCCAAAGAGTTCCGATTCGTCCGCGGCGTTTGATGGGCAGAAGGTAATTTTTGTCGGCATTTTCTCGACGCCCACAGCTAACCCGCTGACGGTGATCGAGGATATCCGCGCGCTGTTCCCCGAAGTGGTCCGTGATCTGCCGACCGGGATGACGGCCGATATTGCCTATGACTCGACCGAGTTCATCCGGGCATCCCTCGACGAGGTTGTGACAACTCTGATTGAAGCCGCCCTGATCGTTATCGTCGTGATCTTCCTGTTCCTTGGAAACCTGCGGGCGACCCTTATACCGATTGTGACGATCCCGTTGTCCCTGATCGGAGTGCTCGTGGTCCTGCAGTTATTCGGATTCTCGATCAACCTTCTGACCTTGCTGGCGCTGGTGCTGGCCATCGGCCTCGTGGTCGATGACGCGATTGTTGTCGTGGAAAACATCTACCGGCATATCGAAGACGGGCTACAACCCGTTGATGCCGCTTTGCGCGGTGCACGCGAAATCACAATGCCGGTCGTCACCATGACCGTGACGCTGGCAGCAGTGTATACGCCGATTGCCCTTGTCGCGGGCCTGACCGGCGCTCTGTTTCGAGAGTTCGCGCTCACTTTGGCGGGGGCGGTTGTTGTCTCCGGTGTGGTTGCGCTGACCTTGTCACCGATGATGTGCGCACAATTTCTGAGGGCCCAGTCAAATGACGGCAAGTTTGCGAAATTCATTGATCGTGTTTTTGCCGCGTTGAAAGAAACCTTTCGTTCGCGCCTTTCCAAGACGCTCAATTTTCGGTCCATGACCGTTTTGGTTTTGTTTGCCGTCGTGACTGCCAGCGGTTTGTTGTTTGTCTCGACCCCAAACGAGTTGGCTCCCCAGGAGGATCAGGGCATTGTGTTTTCGCTGGTTGAGGCACCCGAGGGCACTAATCTAGATTACCTTGAAGACACGACAGGTCGGCTGACGAATTTGATTTTGTCGCGCGACGAAGTGGAGCATGTCTTTGCGATCAACGGGTCACCGGCGGTGAACTCTGCCTTTGCAGGTTTGCTACTCAAGCCATGGGCGGAGCGCGATAAATCAGCGGCACAGTCTCTGGTGGAGCTAACCCCGATATTCAACGGTGAACCCAATGCAAAGGTGTTCGCGTTCCAGCCGCCGCCACTGCCCGGCTCCACGGGCGGTACACCCGTCCAGTTCGTGATCACGACCACGAATGAATTCACCGAGCTTGCACAGGTGGTCCAGGACCTTCAGCGTGTCGCGCAGCAAAGTGGTATGTTTCTGTTCACCGACAGTGATTTGAAGTTCAACTCGCCCCAGATCCAGCTCGATATTGATTCCGACAAGGCCAACCTGCTGGGCATCTCGATGCAGGACATCGGGGTCTCGCTCAGCACGTTGCTGGGCGGCAACGGCGTGAACTTCTTCAGCCTCTATGGCCGCAGCTATGAGGTCATCCCACAGGTGCCACGTGATTTCCGACTGACCAAGGACTGGCTCTCGCGTTACCACGTGCGCACGAGCGGGGGTGAACTGGTCTCACTTTCGGCTGTCACATCGATATCCGAAACCGTGCAGCCAAAAAGTTTGTCCTCATTCCAGCAGCTCAATTCGGCCACTCTCTCGGGTGTGCCCTTTCCGGGGCAGACGCTCGGCGATGTGTTGGAATTCCTGAAGACGACGGCTGCGCAGACCTTACCGGAAGGTTATTCCTTCGACTTCAAGGGGCAGAGCCGTCAGTTCGAGCAGGAAGGCGGGAGCCTGACGATCGCCTTCGCGTTTGCGCTTATCGTGATCTATCTGGTGCTGGCCGCGCAGTTTGAAAGCTTCCGTGACCCGTTCATCATCCTGATTGCTTTGCCTACTTCGATGTTTGGAGCGCTGCTTCCGGTCTATCTGTTGAGCGTAACAGGGATGACCTCAATCAACATTTATACGCAAATCGGTTTGGTGACGCTGATCGGGTTGATCTCCAAGCACGGCATCCTGATGGTCGAATTTGCTAATAAGATGCAGGAAGAAGAGGGCGCGTCCCGGCGTGAAGCGATCGAGGAAGCGGCCGCTGTTCGCTTGCGGCCGATTCTGATGACCACCGCCTCGATGGTGGTGGCAATGGTGCCGTTGCTGATCGCCACGGGCGCTGGGGCCAGCGGCCGCTTTGGCATCGGGCTGGTGATCGCTGCAGGAATGACCGTCGGCACGTTATTCACCTTGTTTGTAACCCCGGCGATCTACACGCTGGTTGCGCGTGACCGGCGTAACATAGGGAGAACTAAGAAATCAGCAGAGCCGGTGACGATCTGACGTCAATTCTGCTCTGGCGTGCCAGATAACATCTGGATGCATTCGGGGCGACAGCTAACCCTGCGCCGGCCCGAATGCATTCAGAGACCTTTGTGTGTGTCGGTGGCGGACCTAGATGGTGGCCTTGGTCTTGCCTTCTTCGAACTCTCGCTTGAAGTCATCCTTGGCGCTTTCTGCGTCAAAGTCATCCAGCGAGCCACCCTCGGCGAAGTGCCAGGCGAAAACACGCCCGACGGCCCATGTGGCGGCTGCGGCGAGAGCGGGAATGGTTGTCAGCCCGAGGATCGGTCCGACCACCGGTATCGCGCGGGAGAAGCTGAGCACGGTGTATCCAAGGCTGCTGACCGGCAGCAGGGAGCCCACGAGCGTGGCGACTGAAGCCTTGATCGCGTTCTGCGAGAAAGGCACCTCATACATGTCGCAAAGCTTGGCGATCATCCGGATCTGAACGGTACCGCTGGTAACAACTTCGATTAGAGGAATAGGGATTAGGCCGCCAGCTGCCGCATAGGCGGTGTGGCGGTTGATGATCTTGTTTGCGGCGGCGGGTAAATCGTCGACCACCGGGCCTTCTAATATTTCGTCTTCATTGAAAACTTCGGCAGTAGCTGCGGCGGCCATGTTTAGTCCTTTCAGTGAGTCTCAAAAAAACGCGCTCGGGCGGGAGAATTGGTAATCATTGCGGTTTGGCAAAGCCAAAACTTTAAGGTCGCAATTCTAGTCTTCTGTCTGAGAGTTATGCAATGGACAGTTTGGTGAGAGCCGTAATTGACGTGTGTCGGCTTTCCACTTAATCACTTCAGGCTAGGACGAGCGCAGCCGCCCAGTGTGGGGGTTGCAGCTGTGCCAAAGATGTCCACAAGCCTCGACTAAATTAATACCTCAGAGTTTCGGACCTCTGCGCTCATTCCCAATCTAGTCTGGTTTTCGGCACCCGGTTTAGTTTAAAGGTGGTGGAATTTTTTAGAGCGTGCCGCGCGCTATTGTTTGAATACATAAGGAACAGAAGAAATGCAGGAAGAATTCAAAACCCAACCGATCTCCTTGTCACCGCATTTCACGGTCCACCGGCAGGGCGAAGATCGGCTACTGCTGCTCTCTGAAGACGGCAGTTTCCGGCTGCGCGGTCAGCTTTATATCCAGTTACTCGGTTTTTTGGATGGCCGGTTTACGCCGAACGACATCGCGGGATTCTTCGCCGCTTCAGGCACGCCAGAGCAGATTTTCGGAGTCCTCGACGGCATGCTCATCAAGGGCTATGCGATTTCCGTGACGGCGGCCCAGGACATGAACCTGCATGCCTTCTGGACTAGCCAGGGGGAAACCCCCATGGATGCGCGGGACAAGAACATGGCGGTCCCCGTCGGTGTGCTGGGGCTGGGCGAAGGCGCGGTAGCGGGGACCGAGGGCGCCGGTGTATTTGCCGCCCAGCTAAGCGGTTCGGGGTTCCGGGTGGAGTCGGCGGACTCATCTGATCTCGTTGTCGTGCTCGTGGATGATTTTCTGCAGGCTGCACTGGTCGAGATGGATAAGGAGCTCACGGCGGAAGGCCGTTCCTGGGTGCCAGTGAAGTTCGCCGGTGTCCGGTCTTGGATTGGCCCACGTATGGGGGCGGGTGTGCCGCATACAGATCATCCGCAAGCCATCACCGATGGCCGGCGGCCTTGTTACCATTGCCTGTCCCGGCGGCTGTTGTCGCATCGTCCCGGCGACACCCTGCTGCCGGCAACCGCCCACGGGATGCGCCCGGCGCGCGGTTGGACGCTGGGGTCGTTGTCACTGGCGCGTGGGTTTGCGATCACGGAATTGTTGCGTCAGGTGCGTAATGAAACCTCTGATCTGGACCGGCATCTGCTGACCCTCGATACCCGCGATATGGACCGGGCTACCCATCTGGTGCCGCGGTTCGGCGATTGCCCGGTCTGTGGCAGCGTTGCCGAAACGGCAGTCACCGAAGCGACACCGATCCGCCTAAACCCCGTGGCGACCGGTGGTGATGGCGATGGTGGTTGGCGCTCATTGACCGCCGAAGAGGCCCTCGACCGGCTCGAATCAATTGTCAGCCCGCTCACCGGGATCGTCTCCAGGGTCCACGACAGGTCCCTCGCGCCAGGGTTGCACATCGCGGTGGCCGACCAGGCCAATCGCGAGAAGGTTGACCCGCGCGAGAACCGGCGTCTGGGTAAGCCCGAAGCGGCTGGCGGCAAGGGACTTTCGCCAACCCAGGCACGTGTGAGCTGCCTGGCCGAAGCCGTGGAGCGTTATGCCTGCGGTTGGACCGGGACCGAACCGCGACGTCTGGCGAGTTTCGCAGAGCTGGGCGAGGAAGCAGTGCATCCGGGCAAGGTTCTCGGATTCAGTGATCACCAATATGCTAATCGGGACACCCTGAACGAGGGGGCCGACGGTATGCACATCATTCCGCAGGTGTTTGACGAAAACAAAACCATCGAATGGACACCGGCTTGGTCCCTGACTCACAACGCGCCACGATGGTTACCGACGCGCTACTGCTATTACAATTATCAGGCGCAGGGCTATGACGGTGATCACCAATTCTGCTTTGCCGATTCCAACGGCTGCGCCTCGGGCGGCACGCTGGAAGAGGCGATCCTGCAGGGGATGCTGGAGCTGATCGAGCGGGATGCAATTTCGATTTGGTGGTACAATCGCTTGTCAATGCCCGCCGCTGACCTCTCAGGTGTGGATGGGCGGGTCATGGAGGCCATGCACCGCTATCAGAAAGATCATAACCTTCACCTTGAGGTGCTCGACCTTACGTCGAATCTCGGGATTCCCGTGATGACTGCTATATCGTCGCGCAAGAGTGATGGTGGGGCAATCACTCTCGGCTTTGGCGCACACCTCGATCCCACGGTAGCAGCGACCCGGGCCCTGACCGAACTCAATCAGCTTCTGCCGTTCAATGAATCTAATGAAATGGGTGGCGAAGACACGCAGTTTGCAGCAGCGCTGGAATGGTACGAGAACGCCAAACTCGACGCGCATCCCTATCTGCGGGTGTCGGAAGATGCGGCCCCGGCAGCGCTTGCGGACGGGATCGGTGGTGTGACGTCCATCGATGGTGCCGTGCAGTTCTGCGTCGACCGGCTGAAGGCGTTGGGCCATGAGCTGATCGCGCTGGATCTCGATCGAAGCGATGTGCCGCTGGCCTGTGTGCGGACGGTGTCGCCGGGGATCTGCCACTTCTGGAACAGACGCGGTGCGCCGCGTCTGTTCCAGGCACCCGTCGATGCTGGTCGCCTTACCGTTCCCCAGAGTGAGGACGGGCTGAACCCGGTCAGCTTCTTCGTCTAGTTGATTAGGCGGCCGGGGCTCTCGGCCTTTGCCTGAATGAACGCAGCAGCAGCACGACGACCAGGACGATCAGCGGCGTGAAGAAAAACGCAAGCAAGCTTACGCCTACCCAGCCAATTCGAGTGTTTCGTCCGATATAGCCAACGCCCAGGGCACACAGGATGTAGAGCAGGCTAAGTGGAAAGGCGACCATATCGGTTGCTCCGTGGATGTTGCCGTTGTCGGCCATCCGGCAAAGGAATTTGTATCAGTGCACCCACTCTACCCGCTGGAGCGCCTTGATCTCAAGACTATCTGCGTTGCTGATCTACGTCCGATTCGACCCCGGATGAAATCGCTGTCCCGGTGTCCTGATCGGGCGCCTTGCTGTCACTGCCTTCCAAAATACCGCCGGCTCCGGAGCGACTAGCGGGTAGCTCGACTTCTCCCGGAGGGGAGAAGCCAATTCGTGACCCGCTTTCACGCATGATTTGCGCTGCCGGGTTAGGAGCAAATCTTGGTAGAGACGACAAGTCCGGCAACTGGAAACGTGTGTGATCCACCGGTGCAATCGGTTCGGGTTTATTCGGCAGGTTGGCCACATCACTGCCCAGGATCAGGGGTAATTGATCTTTGCCGCCTCCCACAATCACGATCTTGGCGTTGTTTGACTGGGACAACTGGACTGTCGCTTCAATTCCGCGCCATGTGAGCACCGTGTCATTCAGGGATTCGCTGACGATTGCGTAGAAATTCTGTAGGCCAATCGCCTGAATGCGAAGCCGTTCGGCCTCGCGTTTCTCGGCTTCGATCAGGAACTCGTACCCGACTGCGCGTTGCTCGCTTGCCAGCTTCCGGTCAATGGCTTTTGCAATTTCCGGCGGCAGCGAAATCCGGGTCAGTAAAAGATCATCGATTATAATATTCTGGGTAAGCACATGGGCCCGTATCTCCGCGATGATCAAGTCCTGCAGTTCCTTGTGATCGACAGAGTAGATTTCGTTTGAATTGAACTGGGTAATCAGTTCGCGGATGCTGCCACGGGTGATCGGCAAAATGATCCGTGTCGAATAGTCCTTACCAAGGGTGGTAAGCACCTCGGGAGTGTCGATCCGCTTCGGGCGGAAAAACACGGCCCCTTCAACTATGACGGACATGCCTTCAGCTGATAGCGCAATGACCTCGAGTGGTAAGTGCTGGGTGCGAATTTCGAACAAAAAGATACGGTTCCATGGCCACTTCATGGCGATGCCCTCATGCATCACCGATTCCTTGACCGTGCCGCCGCCGAGCAAGCTGAACAGGACACCAACATGTCCGGCCGGGATCGTCAGGAACACAAAGCGCCATAGCAGGAGTAGGATGATCCCGGTAACGATCGCAACAGCGATAGTTGTGGCAATCACTTTTTCAATTGTTGTGAACAGCGGTAGGCTGGACTCTCGCTGCACCGTCATCAGGATGTCGCCCCGTTCTGTCGTTGGATCGCAGTCTGACCGTCCGAAAGAACGATGGTACGGTCTGCGACGTGAAAATACTGGTCTTCATGACTCACGATCACCAGGGTTCGTCCTTCTTTTTTCCAGCCCGGAATAAGTTCATTGTAGAATCTCTTCCGAAACTCGGGATCTTGATCTGCGCCCAGTTCATCGAGCAACAGAATGGGACGATTTTCAAGTAGGGCGACCGCGAGCGCAAGACGCTTTCGCTGGCCAGTGGAAAGGTTTGTATTGGTGAAAGCTCCGTCGCGATACTGGGTTTTATGTGCAATATCGAGATCGCCTAACATGTCGTTGACGACCTTCTCCTCGATTTCGGGCAGGCCGTAAAGCCGGTCGAAAAGATGGAAGTCACTGAACACGGACGAGAATAACGTCCGGTAATCCGTCACATTGTTGGATTCTACAGAGGTGTCATCCCATAGAATGCCACCGGATTCTGGTTCATAAAGTCGGGTGAAGACCTTCATGAGCGTGGATTTTCCGCTGCCGTTCCCGCCAACAATGAATAGAATCTCTCCGCGATTGAGATCTAGCCCGGTCGGCCCCATCGTGAAGCTGCGTGCCCCGTCGGGATCAAAATAGCTGTACATCAAACCCTGAGCTTCGATCCGCTCGAACTGCACATCGGCCGAGGGTGGGCGCTCGTTGCTCACGACTTCACGAAGCGACTGCTCGACGGCTTTGAGCTCATCAATGGCAAAGCTGGCGCGGGTGATGACGGGGACCGCCTTGAGGATGATTTCAACCACCGACAGCATGAAGATTGCGACATAAAGGGATTGAACGATGATGCCGTGATCACCCACGAAAGGCGGCAACACAAATGCGATGGTCGCAAGCATCAGGTAGAAGAAGAAATATGAGACACTGACGCCGCGGTTGATTTGTACAGCAGCGAAAACCTGCGAATCCCGCAATGCGCCCGAGGCCGGTTCCAGGTGCTCGTGTTCAATCGATGCGCCGCGCGGATTGTGGAGTTTAACCTCTTTGAATCCGTCGATTAGGTGCCGGAACAGCGAAAAGAATCCGGTCTGACGTTCGCTGGTCTCGGTCAGCGCCAGATGGGTCCGGCGCTGGGTCAGGCGGTAGAAGAAGGTGCTGGTTATGATCAGCCCGATGATCACGGCAAAGACCAGCGGTGAGATGATCAGGGTGTAGAGTCCGCCCAGGATCAGAGCACCAAAGCCGGCCACACCATGAATCGACAAGATCGCGGCTTCTGTCAGGGTCTGTGAGTTTCGGGTTAGGGTGTCGTAGACGCGGGTGATGCCAAAGGCCTCGAAACGTCCATAGTCGGAGCGGCGGACCAGATCCGCGAAGTCCCGACGGATACGGTCGAGCAAATCCTCGACCACCGCAACGGAGAGGCGCTGACCGACAGCGTTACCTGCGATCACCGAGAATGCGGCGATCACAAAGAGAAACAGGCCCATCAGGTCAGGGACATTGGATTCGCTGGTGTGACCTTCCGGGTCCAGAACCTGGCTGACAACCACAAGCACACCGATCATCCCGAAGGTGCTTCCCATCAGCGCGATCGCGAGCTTTAGGCGTCGAACGCCAGCTGCTTCCCATACTAGTTTTAAGAACTTCACTGAGAGCCTCTGCCAAGCTTACAATCACAATAGATCAAAAATGACAGGTATGATTTCGAAAGTCACGGGTTGAGCGTGGCTGGTCATTTGTTGTGGGCCTTTGATGTGTTCGCGGACACCCTGTCCGAGAGTTTCTGGGACAGGCGACTGACATCCGATAAAGGCCAATCGGTTCCTCGACGACATCGAAGTTTTCAGTCGCCT
>JABGOW010000486.1 GCA_018645275.1 Verrucomicrobiota bacterium | reverse complement strand
CACCATGCTCAGCAATTCGCTCCGCCAGCACCACGTTTTCGTCCGGATACAGATGGTCGAATCCACTGCCGATCACAGCTGCCGTTCGCCCCTTCGCGCGCAATGCACCCTCATGTGCAGCAGTGTCAATGCCCAGAGCCAAGCCGCTCATCACGCAGACACCCGCTTTCCCAAGCTGGTAGGACAACTTTCGGGCAGCGTCCATTCCATAATGAGTCGCACGGCGTGTCCCCACCACGGCGACAGCATGCCGATCAGCCGGGCGAAGCCGCCCCCTCACATAGAGCGCCAACGGCGGATCATGGATCTGCCGAAGCCCTTCGGGATACTCCTCATCCAGAGGAGTGATGATCCGCGTCCCCGTTGCATCCGCCCGAGCTAACTCCTCCTCAAGGGGAACGCTATCACGCTGCGAAACGATCGCCGCAGCCAATTCCGGACCGATCCCGTCAGCCTGCTGCAGATCTCGACTGGATGCGGTAAATATAGCATGTGCAGAGCCCAGAACGGAGACAAGCGATCGCACCCCAACCGGCCCGATTCGCTCCATCATGTTTAACGCTATGTAGGCTTCCTGCTCTGTCATATTCGTCGTGTCCATTCCAAAATATAAGGCTGAGGTGACTAGCACACATCTCGCAGCCCCGCAAGCGAAACCCGAGTTTGGACTGTCCCCCGTTTTCGGGCGACACATCGCCAATAGCGGTGACCGTATGCACGTTCCGTTCCCATTGAAGTGGTCCGCCCTCCCGCCAAAAGGGATACTCCCTTGACGCAGAGACATTGGCTCCCTATCGTCTGCCGAAGTTGAAAATTGCTTAAGGAGAACCCCATTGAAGAAGATCTATCTCTGCGGCCCGATAATGGATGAAAAGGAGGGTGTCGCCCGCGAATGGCGCGAACTCGCGCTCGCCAAACTGAGCCCCAACTTCATCATGCTTGACCCCATGCGGCGCGATTTCAAAGACCGCGAAGTCGATAGCGCGAACGAAATCGTCGAGTTTGATCTGCAGGATGTCCGGGATGCGGATATCATCCTCGTCAACTACAGCAAAGCCTCGGTGGGGACCTCAATGGAGGTCTTCTACGCCTCGCATGACCTCGACAAGTTCGTGGTCGGCTTCTCGCCTTTTGAGTTCAAGGACTGCAGCCCCTGGATGGTTCGCTTCTGCACCAAGATTCTTCCCTCGCTTGAGGATACGATTGACTACATCAACAAGCACTTCGTTCAGCAACATAGAGGCACCTGAGGCCGTCGACCTCCTCTACACGAACATCGGGCGCGGCCATCCCTTCTATCTGGATGGAATTGCCCGGTCCCTGCCGCCTGCGTCTCGCGGAGAGATCAGCGACGTCTTCTCCCTGACGACGGGACTTGCCAACTGGATCTGGCACGCGGGAAGAGCAGCATACCGTCTTGGCTCCTCTGCAGGCGGACGGGACTCGCTCTATACACGCCTGCGCAAGGCGGGAGACTACAACTCGCCCGGCATGCTGCTGCGGTGGGCCGGTACTCCGTTGAGACGCCGTTTTGCGAAGACAACAGGGCCCCTGATCGTCGCTCATCCCATTCTCGTTGCGCTCCTTCGGTCGCATCACCGTCTCGTCTACCAGCACGGTGAGCTCATCGTGCCCCCGGAATGCCTCGTCAGTGGCCATCACATCGTTCTCGTACCTACCCAGCAAACTGCAGACGTCTTCATTCGCGCAGGACACCCCCACCAAAACCTTATCGTGACAGGGCTCTGTATCGAGCAGGAGCTCGCTGCAGGGGGGACGGCGGCATTCGCCGCACGCCAAAGGCGCTACACCGAAACGGAGATGCTGACGGGCGGGTTCTTCTCATCCGGAGCCGAACCACACGCACACATCGGCGTCCTCACGGCAGCAGCAATGTCCGCAGTCGTTCGGGGCGGAAGTGCCCTGATTGTAGCGCACCATGGGGGCGCCTATGCAAACAGCGTCACACGGGCCTTTGCCAGGCGGGGGCTGACCTTAGCCACGAATGCTCCCACGATCCCACCGTCGGGGGCGCTTCTTCAGACTTACCACGACCGGGGGGATCTTGACCGCATCACACACACACACTTCGACGCACTCGACTACTTCGTTTCTCCGTCGCACGAGCGCACAAACTGGGCCGTCGGACTGGGATTACCCATGTTTATTGTAGATCCGCCCATTGGAACCTACGCGCCACGCAACCGGGAACTCCTTCTGAAACAGGGCGTAGCCGAAACGCTGGCAACCATCCAGGAGGCCAGTGCACTCGGCGCGAGTCTAGAACGGTTGAGAAAGACGGGCACACTCGCCAAACGCTCCGAGTCTGGCTGGGGTCACGACCCCATTGATGGATTCCGGACCATCGTCGACTGGCTGAGCGTAGTCGAAGGATCTCAACGCGTGTTGAGTACGTGAGATCCTACCTTCGGCAAGCTCAGGATGACATGCATACATTGAGATTAGCACCCAAATCGGTATGACGAGAGCGGCGACGAGAACGGATTACGGGTAGAGAAGCGCTCTGATCGTCCACCCTTCTCGTCGCCGTTCTCGTTCACCGACGTGACCGTGCTGTGCGCGAGGCGCGCACGATCCCTCTGTCGCAACACCTTACGAAAAAAGCAAAGATCCAAAAGCCCACACACATTTCTGCTTGCGCAACGACCCCGGTCTGCTATGGTGCGCCCTCACATCTCTGCTCAGGTGAGACAGAGAGGAAGCGAGTGTTTTCGGAACCACGCCGGAAACCAAAGCGGATTCATTGAGCGCCATGCGTCAAACGCAATGGCACACAAAGGAGGACACTGTGGCTGACGAAACAACTGTAGACGAGACCCCTGTAGACGAAACTCCCCAGCCCGAAGCTCAGGAAGTCGGCGTACGCGATCTGCTGGACGCGGGACTCCACTTCGGACACCAGACCAAGCGCTGGAACCCGAAGATGAAACCCTTCATCTTCGACAAGCGCAACGGCATTCATATCATCGACCTCTCCAAGAGCCTGATGATGCTCCAGGAGACTGCGAAGTTCGTGTATGACATCGCAGCCAGCGGCGACAACATTCTCTTCGTGGGCACCAAGAAGCAGGCCCAGAAGGTGATGACAGACACTGCAACCGAAGTTGGGCAGCCCTATGTAACCCACCGCTGGTTGGGTGGCATGCTGACAAACTCGAACACCATCCGAGCCCGCGTTAAGCGCCTCAAACAGCTTGAGAAGATGGAGCGCGACGACGTTTTCGCCACGATGCACAAGAAGGAAGCCTCCCGTGATCGCCACGAGCTGGCCAAACTCAAGCGCAACCTCGGCGGCATCGCCGACATGAACAAGCTTCCGGGCGCCATGTTCATTGTCGACATCAACCGTGAAGACATCGCAATCAAAGAGGCCAACCGCCTCAACATTCCAGTGATCGCCATGGTCGACACCAACTGTGACCCCGATCTGATCGACTACCCCATCCCAGGCAACGATGATGCCATCCGGGCCATTAGGCTTGTGACTGACCAAATCGCGGCCGCCTACAAGAAGGGGCAGGCGGAGTACGCACGCGTCGCGGCTGAAGAGAACCGCAAGCGTGAAGAAGAGGCCAAGCGAGTCGCCGAAGAGCGCGCCAAGGCTGCCAAAGCCGCAGAAGCGGCCAAGGCCGAAAAGGCCAAGGTCGACGCCGAGAAGGCTAAGGCTGATGCAGAAGCCAAGAAGGCTGCCAAAGCCGAGAAGGCCGCCGCCAAGAAAGCCGAAAAGAAGGCTGCCGAAAAGGCTGCTGCCGAGGCCGCTGCTGCAAAGGAAGCCGAGAAGGCTACCGAAGCCGAAGAGGCTACCGAAGCGCCAGCCGCTGAAGAAGCTCCCGAAGCGGAGGTCACAGACGCACCTGAGGCCGAAGCAGAAGAGACTCCGAAAGCCGAAGCCTAATATCCGTTATGGATTCAAGGTTGCGGGGGCGGTGGCAATGCCCTGCCCCCCATCCTACAGCAAAACTCAGAACCCGGAACCCAGAACTCCTAACCCGGAACCCGGAACTCAGAACCAAACAAAAGGGATTACCTCATGGCTATTACAGCATCAGAAGTGAAGGCACTCAGAGACGCCACGAACGTCAGCATGATGGAGTGCAAACGTGCATTGGTCGAAACCGATGGCGACCTTGAAGGCGCCACAAAGCTGCTGCGCGAGCGTGGCATGGCCGTCGCCGCCAAGCGCGCGACCAAGGCCGCCAACCAAGGCATCATTACCGCAACCGAGACCGACGGTGGCAAGACCATCGCCATGGTCGAAGTCAACTGCGAGACGGATTTCGTCGCACGGAACGAGGACTTCCAGAAGTTCGTCGCCGATGCCGGCGACAAAGCCCTGGCAACGGACGACGCGCTTTCTGACGTCATGGCCGATGAGCTCGTAGAGCAAATCGCCGCAATTGGCGAGAACCTCAAGATTCGCCGGAACCTCCGTTACCAGCTGAGCGGAACAGGCAAACTCGCCTCCTATATCCACCTCGGCGGCAAAGTCGGCGTCGTAATCGAAGTCGCCTGCGGCAAAGAAGAAACTGCTACCTCGCCCGTTTTCGAAGAACTCGTTAAGGACCTGACGCTGCACATCGCGGCGGCAGCGCCGCCCTACCTGACCTCCGCCGAGATTCCGGCCGACGTCATTGCAGAAGAGCGTGCCATCTTCGCCAAGCAGGTGGAAGGCAAGCCAGAGCAGATCATCGGCAAGATCGTGGACGGAAAAGTCGAGAAGTTCTACGCCGAGACATGCCTGGTGAACCAGGGATTCGTCAAAGAGCCGAAGCAGAGCATTACCCAGCTGCTTGAAGCAAAGGGCAAGGAACTCTCCGACACGTTTGAGATCAAGCGCTTCGAACGCTACCAGCTCGGCGCATAGCGACTCGCGTCTCAACGCGTTCAGAATGTGTATCCGGGGGCAGGAAGTATTCGACTTCCTGCCCCCTTCTCTTTTAGAGTGGACCGCTTACTAAGGGAGCGTATTACATGAGCAAGAAATCAAAGTTAGCCTTTGTCACGTTTCTAACCTTTGTCCGTTTTCCATTGGTGCTGCTGTTCTTTGTGGGTGCCATCGTATACAACATAAAGGAATCAAGCTCTCTATGGCTGTTTTTCCTAATCTTTGCAGCCTTGGTTTCATCAGCGCTAACAGACTTGCTTGACGGCTATTATGCACGAAAGTTCAAAGTTGTTACGCAGTTCGGATCGCATGTCGACCCCCTGATGGACAAGTTTTTCTACCTCGCATCACTGCCGCTACTCATATTTCTTTCAGCTAAGAACGGTATGCAATCGCCCGATCATAGTGTTGCCTACGCCACCGCCCTATTGGTTCTCACCCTTTTCTTCTTGGCTCGCGATCAATGGGTCACGTTTCTGCGCTCCATCGGATCACTCTATAACGTCAGTGGCAAAGCCAACTGGTCAGGCAAACTGCGTACCGCAATCAACTTCCCCATGATCTGCGTCGTCTACTACTGCGAAGAAGCCCCAAGCAGCATACAGTTCCTCCCAGTCGAGATTGCCTACGGCCTCGTTGGCATCACCATCATTCTCACCGTTATTTCTCTATTCGTTTACAACAAACAATACTGGCCATACCTTAAGAAGGCCGCCTGTGTCGACATGATCGAAGAGTAGAAAAGGAGACTCCCCATGCGTAGTGATCAGATCAAGAAGGGCTGGGAGAGGGCTCCCCATCGCAGCCTGCTCAGGGCCACGGGCATCGACTCCGACGATTTCGAAAAACCGTTCATCGCCGTCTGCAATTCCTACACCCAAATTATCCCGGGACATACTCACCTCAACAAGGTGGGCGAGTACATCAAACGCTACATCCGCAAAGCGGGTGGTGTTCCAATTGAGTTCAACACCATCGGCATTTGCGATGGCATTGCGATGGGACACAGCGGCATGAAGTACTCCCTCCCCAGCCGGGAGCTCATCGCCGACTCCGTGGAATCCATGCTCAACGCACACCACTTTGATGCCGTCATCTGCATCCCCAATTGCGACAAGATCGTTCCCGGCATGTTAATGGGCTCCGTCCGGGCGAATATCCCGACCCTTTTCGTCAGTGGTGGCCCCATGGCCGCCGGCAAAACCTGCGACGGCAAGGTGGTCGATTTGATCAGCGTATTCGAAGGGGTTGCCGCTCACGGCCAAGGCAACATGACTGACGCTCAGCTAACGGATGTTGAAGAGAATGCCTGCCCCACCTGCGGCTCATGCTCCGGAATGTTCACGGCCAATTCGATGAACTGCCTCTGCGAAGCCATCGGCTTTGCGCTTCCGGGGAACGGGAGCATTCTGGCAGTAGACCCGCGACGCAAGGGACTCTACCGAAAAGCAGCCAAGCGCGTTGTCGAACTCGCAAGAGAAGGCGGGCCGCTGCCACGTGATATTGTCACCCAGGATTCCATTGACAACGCTTTCGCCCTCGATATGGCCATGGGCGGCAGCACAAACACCGTGCTGCACACCCTCTCTGTCGCACACGAAGCCGGGCTTGACTACGATCTTGAGCGCATCAATGCCATATCGAAGCGCTGCCCCAACATCTGCAAAGTGTCCCCATCCTCACACTACCACATGGAGGACGTAGACCGGGCGGGTGGGATCAGTGCGATTCTCAAAGAGATCGGCCGCATCAAGGGACTGCTCCACAAAGATGCCATCACCGTGACCGGCAAGCCAATCGGCAAGAACGTCAGCCGCGCGGCGATCAAAGACACAGACGTCATCCACACCATCGAGGAGGCCTACTCGGCAGATGGTGGATTGACCATTCTGCGTGGAAACCTTGCCGAAGAAGGGGCTGTTGTTAAGAAAGCCGGTGTAGCTGAAAATATGCAGACCTTCGAGGGTGAGGCGATCATATTCAACTCACAGGAAGAAGCCTGTGATGGCATTCTGGAAGGCAAGGTCAAATCAGGCCACGTTGTCGTAATTCGCTACGAAGGACCCCGCGGTGGCCCTGGCATGCAGGAGATGCTGGCACCGACCTCCTATATCATGGGACAGGGCCTGGGAGAGAGCGTTGCCCTTATCACCGATGGCCGTTTCTCCGGCGGAACCCGTGGCGCCTGTATTGGCCACGTGTCGCCCGAAGCTGAGGAAGGGGGCCTGATTGGCCTGCTCGAAGACGGTGACGTCATTCGCATCAGCATTCCCGAGCGAACGCTTGAAGCGGTGCTCTCGGACGAGACCATCGCGCAACGTCGCGAGGCCTTTGTGCCTCCGCCGCCAAAAGTCCCGACAGGCTACCTCAAGCGCTACGCTAAGCTCGTCAAGAATGCGGGGACCGGCGCCGTTCTCGACTGATACTCATGCAGAACGCCCCGACCGTTTCCTTCAAGACTGTTGGCTGTCGCCTCAACCAGGCAGAGACGGCTCAGATCGCCTCGCAATTTGTGGCGGCTGGATACCGCGTTGTCGAAGCCGGGCAGGCCTGCGACGTGGCCGTCGTGAACTCTTGCACCATCACCCATGGAGCCGAGCGCGACTGCGCGCGCTGGGCAAGACGTCTCCGCCGCCAGGGCGCACGCCACGTCATTCTCGCGGGTTGCGCCGTGGTTCAGGACGGCGACAGGCTACAACAGGAAACCGGCGTTGACCTGATTGCAGATCAGACCGCCAAATTCAACCTGATCGAGCTTCTACACGGACCCAACGGGATTCTGCCGGCACCAACTGCTCCTCTGCCCGCATCTGATCACTCGGGGGCGCCCGTCTTTGCGGCGACACGCGCGCTCGTCAAAGCTCAAGACGGATGCAACTTCCGTTGCAGCTACTGCATCGTGCCAGATGCGCGCGGCCTGCCACGCAGTCGTCCACTACCGGACGTCCTCGACGACGTGCGCCGACTCGCAGACGAGGGCTTCCGCGAGATCGTCATTACCGGAGCCAACATCGGCTGCTACCGCGAAGGGAAGCACGACCTGGTGTCCCTTCTGGAAGCGGCAGAGTCCGTTGAAGGCATAGAACGTATTCGAATCAGTTCCATTGAGAGCACGACGGTTGAGCGCGACGTCATCGACTTCATGGCCGCTTCGGCCAAGCTCTGCCACTTCCTGCACCTGCCCCTCCAAAGCGGGGACAACGACACGCTCCGCCGCATGGGAAGGCGCTACACGACTGAACAATATCGTGACGTTGCCAGGTACGCCGTAGATCGAGTGCCCGACCTTGGCCTTGGAACCGACGTCATCGTAGGCTTTCCCGGCGAAACCGACAGCGCGTTCGAGAACACGCTGGCCTGTGTTCGTGATTTGCCGTTCAGCAATCTGCATGTCTTCTCATACAGTCAACGCCGCGGAACGCCTGCCGCAGGTATGCCGAACCAGGTCGTACCGGAAGTCAAGAAGGTGCGGTCTGCCGCATTGATCGCCCTCGGAAAGGCCAAGCGTATTGCGTTTGCAGAGGCGTTCATTGGGAGGGAAGTCAACACGCTGCTTGAGCGCGTAGCCGATGACGGCTCCGCTTCCGGATGGTCCGGCCAATATCTCCCCATCCGCATTACGAAAGCAGATGCGCAGGAGAACGACATCGTCACCTTCCGCCCGACCTCAACCGATGGCGATATTCTCGTGGGGATGGGATGACAAAACACGAGAACTTAGCGGTACAAACATTCTGGAGGCGGGGTGCCCCCACCCCGCTCCCCACGGCCTGAGGGCAGGCCACCTCCGGGTTTTGGCTCTATACCGATATGGCCTGTCATCCTGAGCGGAGTCGAAGGATCTCCGACAGCCTCAAAGCATGAGATCCCTCGGCAAGCTCGGCAGATTGTGTGCAGAACGTTCTTCAATTTCCGGAATCGCCTGTGCAGGGAGCCGACGAAGCAGGTCGGTTAAGACCGTCATGTAGTTGATGACCCTTCTCATCCGAATTGCCCGCGCATATACCCAGTTGGCTCACCGACTAAGCCGTTGGACCAAGGGTAATCGACTAAGGGTAGGAACGAAGTGTGGGGCCGAAGTGCCTTAGTCTGCTCCACGCTTAGTCGCATTCTTAGACCCAACACTTTGTCTCTATACACTTAGTCCAACTGCTTGATCCTCCCCGTGGGGCATGCGCAACCTTAAGCAGAGCATCCCCGCCAGCCCCGGAAACTTCCATCGACTACACACTTCCGTGAAGAGCCACAAAACGAGGGCCGAACGCTATATGTTGTATGTATGCCAGCCACCAGGATACCCCATCTTCCACAATTACCCATTCCTCGCAGTGAGATCCCATTTTCCCTTGCATAAGTGCCTGACATGGTGTCAAATAGGCAACATTCGTTAGATAGGAGAACCCTTTACCATTGATGTCCGCCGCGCGATTCTGACTGCGCCGGAACGAGGAGTTGAGCCCCATGACCAAGCGTGATCTAGTCGTCCGTATCTCTCAGGAGACGGGCTTGATACAGCAGGATGTTTTCGCCGTGATTCAGAAGACGCTTGATTATGTGACCGATGCACTTGTCGATGGAGAGCATGTCGAGTTCCGGGACTTCGGTGTTTTTGATGTCTGCCTTCGCAAGGCACGCGTTGGACGCAACCCCAATGACCCTGGTACACCGGTTCCAATTCCTCCGCACAACGTTGTGCGTTTCAAGCCCGGGAAGAAGATGAAAGAGCGGGTTGCCGACAAAGGCGTCGCGAGCGCATAGGGTCGCCCGCCACCACAGGCCACGCAACCACTGCCCCCCCAGCCCAACCCGGAACCCAGAACTCGGAACTCCCCCACCCATGGCGACTGACGTAATCTCCTTCTCCCCCCCTCGCGGCATGCGCGACTTCTATCCTGAAGACATGGTGCTGAGGAATGCTGTCTTTGATGCATGGTCGGCCGCTGCACGACAGTCCGGTTTCGACGAGTATGATGCCTGCGTCGTCGAGAGCCTTGCCCTGCTGAAGCGGAAATCCGGCGAGGAAATCACCGATCAGATCTACCACTTCAAAGACAAGAGCGGTCGCGAATTGGCGCTACGCCCCGAAATGACCCCAACGCTGGCGAGAATGATCGTCGCGAAACAGGGCTCCCTTACGATGCCACTCAAGTGGTTTACCATCGCCCAGTGTTTTCGCTATGAACGGACCACACGCGGACGCAAACGCGAACACTACCAACTCAATCTGGATGTTATCGGCGAGTCATCCGTATCGGCCGAAGCGGAAGTCATTGCGACAGCCGCCGGAGCCATGTCCCGACTGGGGCTCACGGGGAAGCACTACCAGATTCGCTTCAGCTCGCGCGCACTGCTTTCCGAGCTTCTGCTCAAACTCGGCATCGAAGCCGCTCACCATGCAGCCACGTTCCTGGCCCTCGACAAGCGCGGCAAGATCACAGATGAAGCCATCAAAACGCTGCTGGAGAACGAAGGGGTGAGTCCTGAGGCCATTCCCACGATCTTTGCTCTGCTGGAGGTCGAGACGCTTGAGCAAGCACGCGACATGTTGGGAGCGGAGACCCCCGCTTACCAGGATGTCCTGGCGTTTCTAGAAACGCTCGACGCGTACGGCATTGCGGATCTCATGTCGTTCGACATCTCGGTCATTCGCGGCCTGTCCTACTACACCGGCATTGTGTTCGAAGCTTTCGATACGAGCGAAGGCCTCAGAGCCATCTTCGGCGGCGGACGTTATGACAACCTCCTGGGCGATATTGGAGGTGCAGCGACGACGGGCGTCGGACTGGGGTTTGGCGATGTGGTTATCGCCGAGCTTCTGGAAGCGCTGGGGCTTGCTCCGGCGACTGGGGATCATGCGCCCGACATCGCGATCGGATTCATGCAGGATGCCCAACAGCTAACCGCCGTACGCATCGCGACAGCCCTGCGAGCCAGCGGCAAAGGTGCCCATCTTGCCCTTCACGCCGAAAAGCCAAAAGCGTTCTTCAAACGGGTCGGAAAAGGAACGGCCCCTCAGGCCATCTATCTCGGACCAGACGACACCGAGAACGGCACAGCCCGCATCAAGACCCTCGCCGACCGCACGGAAGAAACCGTGTCGATCGAGGAACTGTTGCAGGCATAAAAACCGAGTTGCCGGCATAGGACCTATAGGACCCATAAGTTCCTGGTTAAGCGATGCGCGGCTGATTGTGACGTACGATCTCCCTTGCCAGCAGTGGTCGCTTCAACAGTGCAAGACCCTACCACTCTACGGTTAGGCCTGCCGAGACACGGCGCTGGGAAACCACCTCCTGCCCCGGAAAATCGTTGTAGTCATCATCCCATAGGTTGCTGACCATCAGACTCACCTGCGTGCGGGGGCTGGAGCACGGAACCCAATGCAATGCCAGAGCACCATCATAGCCGGTGTCTGAGCTTTCCCTAAGCGGGTTATCCTCTTGTTGACGTACCACTTGCGTTAGTTCAACTCCCATGCAAGGGCAGAACTGCCATAGGCCGGAAAGGAGAAAGTGATGCTCGGGATAGTCCATCGCATATCGACTGGAATAGAAGTCCACATCGGATGATTTGCGCAGGAACGTGTAGTGAGCCGCAACACGACTGCCTCCAACTGCTCTGCGGCTAACCCCGACCTCAACCCCCTCCGTCTCGATGCGGTCCAGATTGCTGGCTGTCCAACGCGTCGAGGCCTCGGTTTCGCGAATCCAGTCGACGGCATCGCGCGTGACCCGCTGGAAGATGCCCATTCGCCACTCAACCTTGCCAGGGAACTCCCCGGTCGCCAGCAGCTCCGTCGTTTCCGCGGTCTGGTTCTCAAGCCCACTGTTGCCCAGACTGGCGGGAGATTCATAGTTGAGCTCCGTGTAGGAGGGCTGCCGTACGCTCTGGCTATGAGAGAGGCGCAACCGCAGCCGTTCAGAGCGGGTGTATTCCACCGCCCCCTGAGGCAAGGTCTCGCTGTCATCATCCTCAAACACTTCGTGGCGCGCGCCAGCCTTGAGAGACCAGCGACCTAGCTGCATGCCCGGCACAAGGGTGAGTCCCCCACGGGTACGGTCATGATCTCCCAGTGCACTGCTCCGAATGCGCTCAGACTGTCCGCTTGCCCGCCAGTCCAGCAGAAAGGAATCCCCAAGTAGCTCGCGACCAGCCAAGACAGCGGACTGCGTCACCGTCCGATGCGCATTGTTATAGACGCCGGGAAGTGTCCAGTAGAGTGTGTAGTCATCGCTCTGTTCGCGCCACATAACAGATGCGCGCAGGTAGCTTCCGTGAAGGTCCCCCCGTAGCCAGCTTCCAACAACCAACGTATCCTCAGTCTCCTCCTCCGCATCCCAGGTGGGAGTCACACCATAGTACCCGCGTGCGCCAAACGCCTTCTGCTGATGCGCGACGACCACATCCCACTGCGACTCGTCCGTCGCAATCTGAAACTGCCCACCACCACGCGAGCTCCGCACATCATTGTCCTGGCTATCCACCGAGTTGGCTTGCGTGTGGGCACCAAACACCCCAAATCCCGAAATGCCAGCACCGTTTGCGAACGGGCGACTCTCCTGGATGAGCGTACTCAGCCAATACCCCTCATCCTCTGCGATCCCGAACGTCAGGCTGCGACCCGTGTCAATCGGCATGATGCTAAAGCTGGCCGTTCCCACCAGGTGCCCTTCGGTCACCAGAACCTGGTCAACTCCGGTGAGAATCTCTGGCGTAGAGAGCACACCTGCAATAATGGGGAGTTCCGCGTTGAAATGCTCGGTCTGTGCATTCTGAAGCGAAAGGCCATTGAGCGAGATCCCCGCACCGCTGAAGCTGCTGCCGCGAATCGACAGGTCTGTTTGCCCTCCAGGAATACCCTGAGAGGTGACGGAAACGCCCGGCGTTCCTGCAAGCGTGACAGCAACAGAGGCATCCTGCCCGACAACACGTCCGGAGCGTACGGCTTCTGCTCGAACCACCATGTCCACCTTCTCGACCAACTGCGTTTCCGCAGATGCAGCCACGACACAGCCTAAAAAGACCTGCAACAAGATCTGACTTCGCTTCATAACCAATAGTCCCTCTGTTTCACCGTTCTACACCGCCGCCCCAACCTACACGGCCAAAGCCCCGCGCGCCCCCCGCCGGCTTGTCCAGCCAGTTCCCGCGCGTCCCCTGCCGGCTTGCCCGGTAGGAACAAGAGATCCACTCAAGAGTCCCGTGTTGACAATTCACGCGCCGGACTCAACCATAAGGAAGAACCATTGTCAACCACATCGCATTTCTCGGTTTACATTCAATGAACAGACGCTCCTCCATTCTGCAACAACTGCGCGCATCGGCCACGTGGCTCACGGGCGACACCCTAAGCGGCGATCTCCACATCTCCCGGGCTGCAGTCTCAAAGCACATCCGTATTCTAAGAGATGCCGGATACCGCATCGACACAGCACCCAACCGGGGATACCGCTTTCGGTCGGCACCCGACCTCCTGCTAGCGGACGAGGTGCAGCCTCTCGCAAGAAGCAAGACGGTTGGCCAATCGGGCTACGAGCATTTTCTGACCATAGGATCCACCAACACGGAAGCACGCCGCCTTGCCGAGAAAGGCGCGCCCAGTGGAACACTTGTTGTTGCAGAGGAGCAAACATCCGGAAAGGGGCGCAAGAGTCGCGACTGGGCATCCCCGAAGCAAATGGGCATCTACGCGACCCTCATCCTGCGTCCCACGCTGCCAATCGAAGAGACCCCCCTGCTCACCCTAATGGTTGCCGTTGCCACCTGCGAAGCCATCACAGCGGCCACTGGCATATCCGCCACAATCAAATGGCCAAACGATATTCTCGTGAACGGCAAGAAGGTTGCCGGAATCCTCACAGAAGTCTCCTCCGAGGTAGACCGCGTCGAATTTGCGCTCATCGGTATCGGGCTGAATGTCAACACCCCGGTCGACTCGTTACCAAAGCGCGTCATCTTCCCCGCCACCTCACTGGCAAAAGAGGCAGGCGCACCCCAAGCCCGCGCGATCATTCTGGCACACTGGCTGGAACAGGTTGAGACTGAATACGCCCAACTGGCAGAGGGCGACCGCAAGGGCCTGCTGGACCATTGGAAATCGCTCACCAGCATCATCGGGCGACGCGCTACGATTCAGCGCGTTAACGACAATGCCTGCGGCACCATTGAGGACATTGATTCCGACGGGGCATTGCTCCTGATAACCGCAGACGGAGAGCGACTGCGTGTCCTGTCTGGAGATGTGAGTTTCGAATCGTGATCGAAAGCACACGCCAAGACCCAAGTAGATCGGCTCTCCAGAGCTGATCATCCACAAGCCCCTACCGCGGCAACCAAACCCTCACGCGTTTGGTCTGCTTTCCCCACTGCAACGCCTGCTTGTGGCTGTGAAAGAAGAGGTCGATGTGATTGCCTTTGATCGCGCCACCGCGATCTTCTACACGCCCGTATCCGTATCCTTCAATGTGCATGATCGTGCCAAAGGGGAACCTACGTGTGTCGGCAGCAATCGTTCCGCGCTTCGCCTTCGTCCCCCACGCCGTCACCCCAACCCGTTTCACCTTGCCCTTAAGTGGCCCGCTTG
>JABGOW010000218.1 GCA_018645275.1 Verrucomicrobiota bacterium | reverse complement strand
CACGGTGCGACTACGCAAAATCCGTTGGTCCGACGGCACCCCCTTCACTGCCGACGACGTGATGTTCTGGTGGAAGTATTGGTGCAATTGGAAGGATCCCGATACAGGTGACCCCCTTGGCTATGTCCCTGAATTAATGATAGTTGCGGGTGAAACCGGGCAGCTCGAAAAAGTCGACACCCATACGGTGCGTTACATCTTTTCCAAACCCAACGGTATCTTTCTCGATTTCATGGCCAGCGCCCGCGGCGCCTGCTATCCGCCGATGCCGGCGCATTACCTGGAGAAATACCACCCCGAACTTGGCGATCAGAAACTGATCGAGAAGCTCATGGCAGCCCATTCGCTGCCTGGAAAGTCTGCCGTATTTGATTTTGTGAATCAGCCCACAAATCCTGAACGGCCGTCATTGGCGCCGTGGCTCATTCGGACCCACCGGGACAAGGGCCCACACACACTGGTGCGCAACCCCTACTATTTCGCCGTCGACGAACAAGGCAATCAACTCCCCTACATGGACCGTGTATTGCTGCTGGTGAAGAACCCGTCCATGACTTCGATCTCCGTTGCCAACGGTGAAGCGTCCGTACAAGCTGCACGATTTGAGGATTATGGCCAGCTCATGACGCAGAAGGAGACTAGGGGGTATGCGTTGCGCTTCTGGCATCCCGCCGGAACCAGCAAGTTCATCATCAACCCGAACATGAACCTTAACGTAGACCCCGACCGACCCGACACGGCGAAGAAGGCGAAGTTGCTGAATGAGAAACGGTTTCGTCAGGCCTTGTCCCTCGCCATCGATCGTCAGGCGATCATCAATGCGGAATGGTATGGTGTCGGAACGCCAAGCCAAGTGGCCCCGGGGCCGGGAAGCCCCTATTACCATCCCAGATTGTCCAGGAGTTTTACTGAGTATATCCCCACGAAGGCAAACGCATTACTCGATCAACTTGGACTCGACAGCTTTGATGCAGAAGGTTTCCGCACGTTTGCGGATGGCACGCGTATGGTGTTCTATCTCAATGTTTCGACTGACAGCAATCAGGCCGGTGTGGCGAATCTGGTTCTGCGTTACTGGGCCGATGTGGGTGTACGGGTTATCATGCGAGAACGATCCAATCAACTCTATCGGGCCGAATTGTTTGCCCGAACAGCCGACTTCATTGTTTCGGAGGACGATTCAACACACATTGCATTGTCCTCAAAGTTCCTTGTTCCTCAACCGTGGACCATGTACGCCACCGGCTGGGGACACTGGTATTATAATTCCCGCGAGTCTAAATCCGAGCGATGCGTCAAACCGCCTGACGATCATCCCATCATGGAGGTGTTCCGACTGTTCGACAAGGCCTGCCAACATCGGTCCGCCGAGAAGCGCATGGAATACTTCGGCCCCATCATGGACCTGGCCGCCGAGAATGTCTGGTGCATTGGACTCGCTACGGCCCCCCCTATTCCCGTTGTTGTCAAGAATGGGCTCAAAGGCGTTCCCGCTCATTCCCTCTACGGTTTCCTGGATTTCATCAATTTCAACAATGCCTATCCTGAAACATGGTACTGGGAAACGCCCGAGTATCTACCTGGCGAACGAGAGGCCATTCTCGGCGAGATCACCACCATCACGCCACAGTCGCCATTGAGTAACACGGCTTCCTTCGCCGCCCAAATCGAACCCTCCTCCGCGGTGGGGTCGTGGGCGGGACGAATCGCCTTGCTTGCCTTTGTTGTCGGCATGCTGGCACTTTCAATCAAGTGCCCCTACGTCGGCCGGCGCATCCTGCTTATGGTTCCTTCACTGCTGGTCATTTCCATTGTCGTGTTTGTTATCATTCAACTGCCGCCCGGTGACTATGTGTCGACCTACATTGAGAACCTGCGGATGCAGGGACAGGACGTGTCACAAGGCGAGATTCAGATGTTGGAAGAACGGTTCTATCTGAACGATCCGATGCCGGTTCGGTATTTGCGATGGATGGGATTCAAGTGGTTTGCCGGCTTCCATCCGAAGGACAGAGGACTGCTGCAAGGGCACCTGGGTTGGTCCATGGCCCACCGGAAACCGGTTAACGACATTATCGGCAGTCGACTGCTCCTGACTTTCTGCATATCGCTGGGGGCGATCGTGCTCACGTGGGCCATCGCGATTCCTATCGGCATCTACTCTGCCGTCAAGCAATACTCCATTCCCGATTACGTGCTGACTTTCTTCGGATTCATTGGCATCTGCGTGCCGCCATTTCTTCTTGCCTTGATTCTGATCTATTTGACCGATCGTCTCTTCGGCATCACCGTGACTGGACTCTTCTCGCCCGAATATGAAATGCAACCGGATTGGAGCTGGGGGAAAATCGTCGATCTCATGAAGCACATTTGGTTGCCGGTGGTCGTTATGGGCTTCGGCGGAACCGCGGGCATGATCCGGATCATGCGCGCAAACCTTCTCGACGAATTGAAACGCCCCTATGTAACGACGGCCATTGCCAAAGGTGTCCGCCCGTTCAAACTGCTGATGAAATACCCGGTCCGCATGGCGTTGAACCCCTTCATTTCGGGCATCGGGGGTATCTTTCCGCAACTGATCAGCGGAGGTGCAATTGTCGCCATGGTGCTCAGCCTTCCCACGATCGGTCCGCTACTGCTGGATGCGGTGATGTCGGAAGACACATCACTTGCCGGTTCCATGCTAATGATTCTCAGCCTGCTGGGGATCGTGGGAGTCCTCGTCAGCGACGTGCTTCTGCTTTGGCTGGATCCACGAATTCGATTTGATAAACGTTAGAAAACGACACATGACCGAACCCCAAAAGAAGACCGACCTTGGAAGCATGACGCAATGGCAATTGATTCGCCTGCGCTTCTCCAAGCATCGCGTCGCGCGGTTTTCGCTATACGTGTTAATAGTGATTCATGTGGTCGCCGTCTTCGGGGAGTTCTTCTCGCCGTACCACAAGGCAAGCATGCGCCTCGACTACCGATACTGCCCGCCCCAGCTTGCCAAGTTCAGCTTGCGCCACGGGCTATACTGCGAGGCGGTGGTCCGTCGCGTTGACCCCATAACGCTGCGTGACGACTATGGAATCAATTCCGACCATATTGTCCCGCTGGGCTTTCTCGTGAAAGGAGATACCTACAGGCTTTTCGGGCTATTCACGTGCAACCGGCACTTTCTGGGTGTGGATCATGGACGCCTGAAACAGCTTTCACCTGATGCGACCGGCACCTTCTTCGTCCTGGGCGCTGACAAATACGGCCAATGTCTGCTGAGTCGCATTATCAACGGTGGTCGCATCTCTCTGTTTGTTGGCCTGCTCGGCGTCGTATTCACCTTTGTCCTCGGCGTTATCCTCGGTGGGATATCAGGCTATGCCGGCGGCCGGATCGACAACATGATTCAGCGGACAATCGAGATCATTAACTCCTTCCCAAAGCTTCCTCTATGGTTGGCCCTGGGAGCGGCGATGCCGCGCGACTGGTCCGTTTTGAAAGTCTACTTCATGATCACCCTTGTTCTCAGTATAATGGGATGGACAGGATTGGCTCGTGTGGTCCGTGGCCGGATTCTCGCATTGCGCGAAGAAGACTATGCGACGGCGGCCAGGCTCCTGGGTGCGTCACATGGCCGAATCGTCCTGCGCCATCTGTTGCCGGGTTTCACCAGCCACATGATCGTCGCACTGACCCTCGCCCTGCCCGGCATGATACTTGGCGAAACGGCATTGAGCTTTCTAGGTCTCGGTCTGCGCCCGCCCGCGGTCAGCTGGGGCGTTCTGCTGCAGGACTGTATGAATCTGGAGGCGGTCACGAGTTATCCCTGGCTATTGATGCCGGCCGTCATGATTGTTGCCACTGTAATGAGCTATAACTTTCTGGGGGACGGCCTGCGCGATGCTGCCGACCCCTACGCCACCCACTAGCATGCCATGACACAAGAAGACAAACAGATCGATAACGTCGTCGACATACGAGACCTCAAGGTGCACTTCACCACCGAGGAGGGCGAGGTCAAAGCCGTCAATGGCGTCGACTTGTCCATCCCGCGTGGAAAGATCGTGGCGTTGGTGGGCGAAAGCGGATGCGGAAAAAGCGTCACCGCTTATTCAATCCTCCGACTCATCCGCAAGCCGGGGCGAATTGTTGACGGCACCATCATCTTTCGCCCCCAACAGGATACTCCGTTTGACGTGTTGAAGCTGGATGACCATTCGAAAACGCTGTTTGATCTGCGTGGCGGAAAGATCAGCATGATCTTCCAGGAACCGATGACCGCGTTGAGCCCTGTGCATACCATTGGCAACCAGATTGGCGAGGCCATCCGCAATCACCAGAAGATGACCAAGGAACAAGCCCGCCAAAAAACAATCGAGATCCTCGGCAAGGTGGGTATTCCGGCACCGGAGCAACGGATCGATTTGTATCCCTTCGAAATGAGCGGCGGCATGCGTCAGCGAGCGGTCATTGCCATGGCACTGATCTGCAACCCGGAACTGCTGATCGCCGATGAACCGACGACCGCATTGGATGTTACGATTCAGGCGCAAATACTGGGACTGATGAAGCACCTGCAAGAGGAGCTCAACACCTCCATCCTGCTGATCACGCATGACCTCGGTGTGGTGGCGCAGATGGCCGACGAAGTCGCCATCATGTATCTCGGCAGAATCATCGAACGGGCCGATGTCCGCACGATCATGAAAGCGCCGAAACATCCCTATACCAAGGGGTTGTTGGAGTCGCTCCCAAGCCTGTCAATGAACAAGGAACGATTGCCGTCCATCGAAGGCAGTGTTCCTGCGTTAACCGAAATTCCCGACGGTTGTCCATTCCATCCGCGATGTCCACAGGCGGAGGCGGGCGTGTGCGACTGCGGCGCCCCGCCCCGTCTCGAGGCGATTCTTCCTGAACATGAAGTGGCTTGTGTTCGCGTGCATCCAGCCGACAGGTCCTGTGACAAGACGGAGGCAGGATGAACACCATCACAAAACCACTTCTTTCTGTTCGCGGCCTGTGCAAGCACTTCCCCGTCATGAGCAAGGGATTCCTGAAGAAGCAGATTGGATCCGTCAAAGCGGCGGACTATATCTCGTTCGATCTCATGCCCGGCGAAACGCTGGGCTTGGTGGGGGAGAGCGGATCCGGCAAAACAACGACAGGCCGCACCATTCTTCGCGCCATCGAACCCACAAGCGGCCAAGTTCTTTTCAACTATGGCGATGAGGCGCTCGACCTGGCGACAGTTCCACTGGCCCGTCTAAAGCCGCTTCGCACCAAAATGCAGATGATATTTCAGGATCCGTTTTCATCACTCAACCCGCGCATGACCGTACGCAATATTGTGGCGGAGCCGCTGATCATTCATGGCCTCGCAAAAGGGCGGGAGCTCGAAGCGCGTGTCGATGAAATGTTGGTTAAGGTTGGACTGAGAGTCGAGTATCGTATGCGCTATCCGCATGCGTTCAGCGGCGGCCAACGCCAACGCATCGGCATTGCCCGTGCACTGATCATGCGCCCCAAACTGATCATTGCTGACGAAGCCGTGTCTGCCCTGGATGTCTCCGTTCAGGCGCAGATCATCAACCTGCTGGCAGATTTGCAGGAGGAATTTGGACTGACCTACATCTTCATTGCCCATGACCTGAGTGTTGTGAAGCATATTTGCGATAGAATTGCGGTAATGTATGCCGGTCGAATTGTTGAAATCGGAACGACAGACCAATTGTTCAACAACCCCGTTCACCCCTATACTCAAGCGCTTCTGACGTCTGTCCCTGATCCCGATCCGGACAAACGAATGGATTTCGGCCTCAAAGGGGAAGTGGCTGATCCCGCCGACCTGCCGAGCGGTTGCAGTTTTCACCCGCGCTGTCCTGTCTCTGTCGAAAGGTGCAGGACAATGGCACCCGAATTTGTTCACAATCCAAACGGAGGCGCTTCCTGTCATCATATGAGGAGTTGAAATTCTATGAAGAAGAACAAAGTACTAAACATCACATCGCTGTTTGTATTAATTGTGTTGCTTCCAGTGTTTGGAAACACACAGGACAGTATCTCAGCTGAAAGTCGGAAAAGTCAGAGAAAAGAGATCAAAACTTATCTCGATTCTGTTCACGTTAAAGGACCTCTTAGTAAACAAGAGATCAGCGGGTTTCTTGAATTGGCTAACAACTTTAGATTCGAAACAGATATTCCAGAGTCTAACATGGGCAAACAATTAAGCTGGAAGATCGGTCCGATATTGGGGCCTCTTGTGGGGCTGTTAGAGGTGACTGGAGATAGAGATTTGTTGAGCTATCTTGCAAAAATGTCAGACTATATGATGTCAGAACTCAACGATACAGAAAATGGTGAAATCGACGCCTTGACTGAAGTAAGGGCTCCCGTATGGTATTGGAAACTGAACAAACCCCGGGAAGGAGAGGATCTGAATACGGCTCGCGCGAGGAGGGTAGGGAACAAAGCAGATCCGAGCATCAAAGAGAAGGTTTATTGGGCCGATCCGCTTTCTAACGGTGTCGGCTATGCGTTTACCGGACGTCTGGCTGTTTATATAATGAAACATCCTGAGCTCCACTCACTGCCGGTCCCTGATGCGGAGAATTACAATAAGAACCATGGCTCGACCTACTTGGAAAAAGCGACAAGCTGGCTGCTCCTGGGGAAAAAGACATATTCCTATTTTTTAAAGACAGTCTGGTTCGATGAAGAAAGATTGTTGTGGGCTCTAAAACAAGATCCTGCAATAGACAAGTATTCCACAGATCATCAAGGGTTTGTTCTTCCATATAACCGGTATTTTATACATGACCTTGGTTTTGAATACATCATTGAGGGTCTCAATATATTGGATTCTGATAAGTATAAAGATTGGAACAAGCGCGGGGAAGCGGTTATCCGGGCCGGTGTTGATTTCTGGAAAAAGAATCTCATTGTGAAAAATGACGAAAGAGGTCCTTATTATCTTTGGTATTACGGGGAGAAAGCTTCCACTACAAGAGGAAAAAAATATGAGGACATGGGGCATGGGGGAATTGACTTCACTGCTCTGGCGGCCTTTAAAAAGAGCGGAAAGTATGGGCTTACCGAAAAGGATATAGGTGCAATTGAAAACACTTTGTTGCATTACTGCTATAATCATAAAGAAAACAAAGCATTCAGATTTATGGCTGAACCGAAGCTGACATGCGCTAAAGTGGGTCAAACGATTGCTTTTATGCGTATGGCTCCTGTTTCAAAAAAGATATATGATTGTTATGCCCCTCTATCGTTAGAGGATCTTAAATTACATCCGAACCATATGCACAGACGAGGTGTGCCACATTTGGCCTTAATCTTGACAGCGAAAGCTGAATGGTACGGAGTGGAAGAATAGACAAACCCGCAACTACAAAGAATGTAAAAAAGAGGAATATCGACGTGCAACATTTAGGTGACTATTTGGTAGTGGATGACGCGACGTTGGATCATCACAAGGATATGCGGGCAAGGTATCGCAAGCTGTTCGAATCGCCGGCGGAGTGTGATCCGATGGTGTGTGTGACCGTTCCCGGTGTGGAAATTCCTCGATGGGAGGAGATGCTGGCAGACCCGGAAGTCATGCTGCGCGCTCAACTGGATCAGTTGCGTCCCCATTTTGAAATGAAGGATGATGTGGTCCCGGTCGTGCGCGTGAATTTCGGCACAGCCCAACCGGCCTCGGCGTATGGGTGCAGCATCTATGTGCCCGAGAATTCATTGCCGGCTGCATCTGATCATGTTCTGAGCAGGATTGAAGATGCGTATGACCTCCCTGTACCGGACGTGAATGCGGGTCTCTACGCTAAGCTGCATGAGTGGACTGATCAGTGGTTGGACGCGTTGCCGCACGGGATCGCGATTCAGCATCCGGACATTCAGAGTACGTTCAACACGGCTCATCTGGTCCGCGGCAATGATATTTTTCTCGATTTCTATGACAATCCTGATGCGTTGGAGGCGTTGTTGGGCAATATCACTGACTTCATGATCAAGATAACACTCTATCTGAAGAGCAAGATCAGTGACGACACAGAGTACTTCTATGATTGGCTGGGGATGTGGAAAGGAACGGCCCGCATCAGCAACTGTACCATGCAGCTCCTGGCTCCCGAATTCTATGTGGACTTCGTAAAGAAGCATGACGAACGGTTCATGGCCGCGATTGGCGGCGGGCGCTTGCATTACTGCGGTGACAGCCGGGATATGGCAAAGCTGTTCTTCGGTCTTGAGAATGTCTATGGCTATGACATGGCGCCCTATGGTGATGACTGGTCCGACATGTTTGATGATATGCCGCCGGAAAAGGTTCCGATCCTGTCCGGTGGCGGTCGTGAGGATGGTCTCTGCAAGGAGATCCTGGAAGGCCGGCTTCCTGAGAAACGGAACTACATCTGCGTGGTATCGGCTCCAGACGTGGAAGCGGGTAAGCGATTGCTCGGCGACCTGAGGACCGCGTTCCAGAAGTAGTCGGCCCCCGTTTCCAAAAGAATAGAGATCAGGGCCAACAAGAATAGATAGATATAGGATGATGGAGATATACAGATGAGAGATGAAGGACCTAAGGAACAGTTCGTAAACGAAAAGATGTCGGCCATGACCCTGAAACAGAAGATCGGGCAGTGCCTGGTGTTGGGGTATGTCGGGCCAACAGTGACGCCGGAGATATTCCGGCGCATTGAGGAATACACACCCGCCGGGATTCGGGGCGGGTTGTACTGGCGCACGCGCAATGCTCAGCATGATCCGGGTTGTACGCCTCCCGAGTTTGCCGACAGAATGCTGCGTCAGCCGCGTGGAACTACGAAGGATTTTATTGTCGGCTTGCCACCTCATTATACGACGGCGGCGGAGTACTGCGCGGTGCTCAACCAGCTCAAGCAAAAGGCGCTTGCGAGCGGCGCCGGGATCCCCCTGCACGTCACGTTTGACCATGAAGGCGATGGAAGCTGTGATTTCTATTTCGGAATTCGCCAGACGCCTCACTATGCCGGTCTTGCTGCATCGGGCGACAAGCAGTTGGTGCATGATGTTCACAAGGTGGTAGGCGATATGTATCGCGAGGTGGGCTTCTCCTGGAGTCATTCCCTGGTGCTGGATGTAAATACCAACCCCAACAATCCGGAGATTAATCACCGTAGTTTCGGCAGCACTGCGGATGAAGTCATTGACTATGCGGTCGATGCGTTACGGGGCTGGAAGGATGCGAATATCATTGCCACGGGCAAGCATTTTCCAGGCCGCGGCGAGTCGGTCAGTGACGCGCACCATGGTTTGCCGGTGATCGATATATCGCGGGCACAGATGGAGGAGCATTTGGCTCCGTATCGTGCATTAATCGCTGAGGGTTTACCTGCTGTGATGACGGCACATACGTCGTATCCACAGCTTGAGCCCGAGGACATTCCTGCCACGCTTTCGAAGCGGATACTGACCGGTATCCTGAAGGATGAACTTGGTTTTGAAGGTGCGATTACCACTGACGCAATGGCTATGGGCGGCATTGTGTCGCGTTATGAATTTGTTGATGCCTGTACTATGGCTCTGAACGCCGGTGCCGATTTGCTGCTAATACGCGATGAAGGTCAAATCGTCGATGAACTGTTCACGGGCCTGGTTCGTGCCGTTGAGGATGGCCGGATTTCTACAGAGCGCATTGATGATGCAAACCGGCGTGTGCTTGGAGTCAAGTACGATTATAACTTCTTCGAAACCCCGTCTCCTGTCGGTGTTAAGGCGACCGATAAGGCCGGTGAGTTGTTTGACGATCCGATTGTCGTTGATACAGTTGAGCGGGCCTCGGAGGCGGCCGTGCAGTTGATCCGTGATGAGCAGAACATTTTACCGCTGAAGGCAGATACTAAAGTGCTTCTGATTGAGCAAATCCATGATCTACACCGGTTGACCAATACGTCGTACTGCCACCCGTCTCTGCTATGGGAGAAGATGCTGAAACATTCCGATAATGTCGCGAGTGTTGAATGTCATTTGATGTTTCCTGAAGAAGACCGGGTCAGAATTAGGGCGCGAATGGACGAGGCCGACGTGATTGTGATCACGAACTATTATAACCGGCGCAGTGAGAACGGGAATGCATTCATCAGGGAACTGCAGAGTTGGGGTAAGCCGCTTGTGGTGGTGACGAACAGCCCCTATCAGTTTACGGCTTGTGATGATTACAAGACTCTGGTGTGCAGTGGCGGCTGCTCGCCTGAGTGTCTTGATGTAACGGCCGCACTTCTATACGCACAGAACAAAGGCAGATGAAAGCCGCAGACCGCAACGCGGGTGTTTTCGCGACCGAGATCATGAGAGTTCTGACACCGCGTGGTGTGACGCTTGTTAGAGGTGGTGTGGTCGATGACGTGAATGGGAACGGAGAGTGAGCCATGATGACACCGAGAGATATTGTGCTGGCCAACTTGAATCATACGGGCGCGCCGCGGCCGGGCATGACGTTTGATGGCGATCGTGTAAACGACATGCTTGGCGTCGGCATCGGCGCGAGTCAAAACTATACGCGGAAGCGCTGGACCGAAGGTGACAAGGAGTATTATGACGACGAGTGGGGCAACCTGTGGGTGCGCTTCGTTGGCGGCTGCGCCAACGGCGAGGTCGTCACGGCGGCTTTGCCATCGTGGGATGGACTCGACGCTCTGAAGATGCCCGACTACGAGGACAGCTCGCGGTACGAGAGCATGAAAGAGACCTTCGCGCAACCCACGGACAAGTTCAAGCTGGCCCATATCGGTGGGTGGATCTTCGATAACGCGCGTTACCTGCGCACAATGGAAGTCTACTTCATGGATATGGCGATGTATCCGGATGAACTGAAGCAGCTCCACAGCAAGGTCGCGAAGGTATATGAGGCCAAGATCCACGGCGCGGGCAGCGCTGGAGCCGATGGCATCATGATCGGGGAAGACATGGGTACGCAAACCGGCCTGCTGTTCAGTCCCGACATGTTCCGGGAGTTCTTCAAGGAGGAGTACACCCGCCTGATTGATCTGGCCCACGAGTTTGACATGAAAGTACTGATGCATTCCTGCGGCATGAACTGGGAGATCATCGACGACCTGATTGACTGCGGCATCGACTGCTTCCAGTTCGATCAGCCCGCCCTCTACGATATGCCGGCATTGGCCGCAACGTTACGGGAGCGCAAGGTCGCCTTGTGGTCGCCCACCGATATCCAGAGGGTGCTGCCCACCGGCGATCGCGAGTTCATTGAGTCCGAGACCCGGCGCATGCTCGACACCTTCGAGGGCTGCCTGATCACCAAGAACTACCCGGATCTGCCCGGCATCGGCGTGAAACCGGAGTGGGATATGTGGGCCTACAACGTGATTGCGGAGCGGACATGAACAAACGAGATAAAGGCAGCGCTGCTGTCCAGAGTGATGCATTGCCGACGGGTGAACGACCCAATGTGATCGTTATCCTTAGCGACGATCAGGGCTGGGCTGATATCGGCTACAACAATCCGAGGGTTTACACGCCTCACCTCGACAAGTTGGCTGATTCAGGCGCCAAGCTGGTCAATCACTACGTGATGCCCCAGTGTACGCCCACGCGTGTGGCCTTGATGACCGGGCGCTACCCCGGACGTTTCGGCAAGGTTGGGCTGCATGCCACCAATGAGCCTTCATTTCCACTCGGGACGCCGACCCTTGCCAAGATGTTTCAGGACTCGGGATATGAGACCTTCATGAGTGGGAAGTGGCACCTCGGGTCAACTCCGGATCATGGGCCGAACCACTTTGGCTTTGACCAAAGCCACGGCTCCCTCACGGGGGCCGTCGGCATGTATGACCACCGCTATCACGCCAAAGCTGAAAGCCCATACGATCCGACCTGGCATCGCAACCATGAAATTATACCTGGATACCAGAATGGTCGCCATGTCACCGATCTGACCTGTGAAGAAGCCGTGCGGTTCGTCAACAAGAAGAGGGAGAAGCCCTTCTTTCTCTATCTGGCATTTCACGCACCCCACACGCCGCTGGATGAGCGGGGGACATTTGTCGATACACCCACACAACCGGACCCGCAAGACACTACGCGTTGGCTCAATGAGGATAAGATCAAGTGGTTCAATGATCCGGAGGGAAGAATCCAGGCCGAAACATCCCGTGACAAGCGCCTGCTGCTCGCGACCGTGTACCACCTTGATAGTGCCGTCGGTGATGTCATCAAGGCACTCGAGAGGAGCGGGCAGAGAGAAAACACCATCATTCTGTTTTCGTCCGACAATGGCCCGTGGAGGGACAACGGAGGCGGAGGTTATCCGGATAACTACCCTCTCAAGGATTACAACCAGCCGTGCAAGTTACGCGGCAAGAAACTGGATGTCTGGGAAGGTGGCATTCACGTCGCCGGATTCATCAACTGGCCGCGCAGGATCAAACCGCGCGAAATCAAAGACCAGATCCACATCATCGACTGGTTTCCGACGTTGGCTGGCATTGTCGGCTTCAAACCGGAGAAGACAATCGACTGGGACGGCTTCGACCTCAGTCCCGTGCTCTTGCGCCAGGCACCTCTGCCTGAGCGCGACCTGTACTGGATCTGGCACCCACAGGTCAACCGCTGGGCCTTGCGCCACAAGGCGTGGAAGATTGTCAAATACGGTTGTGGAGAACCGACAGTCGACCAATGGCAATTGTTCAATATGGATCAAGATCCGTATGAAGAGCATAACCTCGCCAACCGACATCCGGAGTTGGTCTCAGCGATGCATCAGCGTTTTCTGGTGCAGCGTGGTAAGGATTTGAAGTGAGTCTGATATCGATCGGAAATGGTGGACGCTTGGACCCTCAAGGGGTGGGCAGGAGCCATTTCCAGGCGGGTTTATTTCTAAATGGTATCCTTCTCCGGATGCAGTTGACCATTCTCCGGAACGTATTAGGGTCATGGCCGAGGCTTTTGTGGAGTAACGGCACTTTCGGATGAGAATCGGCAAAGCCCATTGAGCCGCCTCGGCATCGAATACCAGCACTTCGAACGGTTTCAGGGCGAAGGTGTATTGCTTCCCGGCCTGGAAACGCGTCGCATCATACTCAAGAAAGGACAGACATGAAGATCAAATCTCTCGTTTTTGCATTACTTCTCATCACGTTGGGATCGAACCTGGTACACGCTGGTTGGTACAACGCCAATACAGGTAGTGGATCTGATATCATCATTAGCGAACAGCGGTGGACGTTTTGGCCTAAGGGCACCTATTTTGCTCTCTGGAATTCATCTACTTTCCCGGAAGGAGGAAAATTCTATGGCGGGTTGGCAACTTACGGTCCCGGTAAAAAAGGTACGAAGGAGCAGCAGGAAGCGTATCGGCCGCAAATTGTCTGGACCTTCTGGAACTCGGCCGCTTACGAGGGCACACGTGTAAGGCCCGCTTATCTGGGCGCCCCCTTCACCAGCGGAAACATGAGCGGCGAAGGAGCTTCTCACGGTGTCTATGGCCATTTTCCGTACCTTCGGCCGAATTCCTGGATTCGCATGGTCATGCGTGCCTGGCCTTCACGGACGGATCCTGATGGCAAGGGATTCGTTGGCTGGTGGATCAAGGATGTAGACCTCAAGCTATGGTACACGGTGGGGGTGATGGACATACCGTGTAAAGTCAGAGCATTGAAAGGAAACGCCTCCTTTATTGAGGATACTGGTGGCGGGAAGGATGGACGCATTTTTGACCGTCGGCTTGGATACTACCGGAAGGACGGTCAATGGTACCCGAGCGATAAGATATCTTTTAAGGCTAGAGCCCCCGTTCGCAGCTGGTTTCTGACCGAAAATAGAACGGTCATTCGCTACGACAGCCTGCGTCGCAATGGCCAGCTTGACGGTAGCATCAAGAATCCTATCGCGAAACATATGGTGCAAATGAACCAGCCGGACAAGCCGGTTCTTGATAAGCCGTCAGTGCGTGATACGACGGCTGTTGAATTGGCGGGGCAAGTTCTCGTCGAATGGAAGATCCCGCAAAGCTCTAGTCCGCAGCTTAGTGCGGAAATCGAAGTGTTTGGGGCGAAGGGAGGCAAAGGGAAGCCTCTAGCGACGGTGTACGTGCCCTACCCGCACCTTCGGATCATGCGTGTTGATGTCAAAGGCACACCCGTATCTGTGCGACTGACGGTGAAGGACATTTTCGATCAGGAAACGTCGACAATCGTCCCGATCAACCCCGCAGAGCCGTTCCCGGCAGTTACCGCAGAGGCTCTGCAACCTGGTTTGCAGTATAAATTCTACAAGGCGCCGAAAGGGGTCAAGTGGGATCGAATCCCCGATATGTCGCAGTTGACACCCCTTCGGTCTGGATATGTGAAACAACTGGACAGTAACAGCAGTATTGCCGACGGAGGTGAGGGGAACTATGCCCTCAGCTACTCCGGATTTGTTCGCGCTCCCAAGACCGGACTCTATATCTTTGAACTTCGCACGCGGGACGGGAGTCGTCTAACGGTTGACGGCAGGTTGGTGGCGGACAATGACGGCATTCATGGTCCCGTGATCAAGCAGTATGCGGTTCCACTTGCCAAGGGTCTGCATTCCATTGAGTTGTCCTATTTCAACAGTAGGCGAAACGCAACGCTGTGGATGG
>JABGOW010000495.1 GCA_018645275.1 Verrucomicrobiota bacterium | reverse complement strand
AGACACCGCCAGTCTTCGTTCGGAGCGACAGCGGCGAACGAAGACTGCCGCGTCGAAGACCGAGCCGGAGCGAGGAGCGAAGACGGGCCGGTATACCAATCCGCTCCGAACTACGACTCGGCAGGCCCGTTTCCGAATGGAAAAGGGGAAAAGGGGGTCACAGCTGAATGGCACTTGCTTAAGCTCTCTTTTCCTCTTAATCGTAATCCTGCTCGTAATCCTATAAAGCTACCGCCGTTACGCTTGTGCGCCTTTGGCGCGTTGGAACGCCTGGCGGCTAAAGAGAGAGTCACTCACTCGGCACATCTTGAATCTTCAGACGTGGCCCTAGTCGCAGGAAATTGGGACAGCTACGCAGCCCGCGCCCCGTTTCACAGTTGGCGGGGTTAGGTCTTGAGTCATAGACGAGAGGGTGTAGAATCAGATGTGAAGGGGAAAAGCGATGGCGGGTTCCAACCTAAACGACGCTCCAGGCAGAGACGCTGAGGACGGCCCTCGGATGCCCGTGCGCGATGAGACGCATTGCACGCTTTTCGATATCATGGCGCAAGGCGTCATCTACCAGAACCCTGCCGGCAAAATCATATCCGCCAATCCGGCTGCTGAGAAGATTCTGGGACTCGCGCTTCATCAGATGCAGGGCCATACCCCCGCGGAACTCCACTGGAGCATTACACACGAGGATGGTTCCGCGTTTGCTTGGGAAACGCACCCGGCAGTCGTTGCCCAGAAGACGGGCAAGCGGGTATCCAGTGTGGTTATGGGGTTGGTGAACACCAAGAGCGATCGCCGGACCTGGATCAGCATCGATGCAACCCCCGAATTCCGCCCTGGTGAAGACACGCCTTTCCGGGTGTGTAGCGTCTTTGAGGACATCACCAAGAGCAAGCGAGCCCAAGTTGATTTCGAGAACATGTTCCATCTCTCCCAAGACATGCTTTGTGTGGCGTCCCCTGAAGGAGAATTCCTCAGAGTCAGCCCTTCCTTTGAAACGGTGCTGGGATTCACTGCCGAGGAAGTCCGAGGTCTGGGGTGGTCCGCGCTTGTCCACCCCGATGATTTGGAACCTACCCAGCGAGAAGTGGCTGAGCAGCTAGAGGGCAAGGATACGGTCAATTTTGTCAATCGCTACCGATGCAAAGATGGCACCTACAAGACTATCGAATGGCAGGGGACGTTCGCGGCGAACGGGTACCTCTATGGCGCGGGACGGGACATTGCGAAGCGGCTACAGGCTGAAAGAGAGCTGTGCGAGGCGGCGATCTATCTTGATGTCATGGGGGACGCGTTGTTGGTGGTCGACACAGAACAGGCTGTCCTACAGGCCAACAAAGCCGCCACGGAGCTATGGGGCTATGATACGAAGGAAGAAATGCGGGGGCTGAATCTCTCGATTCTTGTTCCCGAGAGAACCCTGGGTAGGCACCGCACGGAGATGACGGAGGCCTCGAGTTCCGACTCGATTAGGACGTTTGAGAGCCTTGCGCTAACCAAGAACGGAACTGAGGTTCCCACCATGCTTACCGGTGCGGCCATGAAAGGGCCGGAAGGCGAACTGCTTGGTTTTGTGGGCGTCTTTCGAGATATCTCTGAACGCAAGCAGTTGGAGAGTGCGCTTGCCTGCGTCGCAGACGAGGAGCGGGAGCGGCTGAGACGTGACTTGCATGACGGCATAGGACAGGAACTGACCGGTATGCGCTTTCTTATTGCCGGCTTGCGTCGAAAACTCTCCGACGCGCAACCAGAGGTCGATGGTATGGCTGCGCGCATTGAGTCAATTGCGACTGATGCGCTTGTATCGGTGCGACAGCTTGCCAGGGAGTTGGCGCCCATTGCCAAGGACGCTGCTGCGCTTATCCCTTGCTTGTCAGATCTTGCAATCCGTGTCACTGAGCAGTTCGAGGTCGAATGCCATGCCGCCGTAGAGGGGTCGCTGCTGATTGAGGATGCCGCCATGGCCAACCAGCTATTCCTTATCGCGCGCGAGGCGGTTATGAACGCCGTTAAGCACGCTCAAGCAAGCAGAATTGATATATCACTGGAGAGCACAGACGGCTTCTTGAAGCTGGCGGTTCAAGATGACGGTATAGGATTTTCCCACACGCAGGAGAGCTCTGGCCTGGGGCTGCATATCATGCGGCGGCGGGCAGAACTGATTGGTGGTGAATTTGACATACGGCGACGCAACCCCCGGGGAACGCTTGTGACATGCTTGTGGAAAAACACGCCGGGCATGCCATAGACGACGAAGGGACAGGTCAGTAAAGCGAAATA
>JABGOW010000565.1 GCA_018645275.1 Verrucomicrobiota bacterium | reverse complement strand
AACGTCGCAGGTGACGCTGCACGGACAGGCGCGAAGCGGCTGTTTGTGCTAGCGTCCACCTGGCTTGTTCGCCTCTCCTGTCTTCATTTCACGGACTCGTCAATCTGCATGATCCCGAAGGTGTTGCCTTCGGTGTCCTTACACATGACGAGGTATCCCACACCGGGGATTGGCTTCTTGGGTTCTCGAATTGTCCCGCCGGACGCCTCGATCGCTTTGGCTGCATCATCGACGGAAGGAACATCAAAAACCACGTTGGTTGTGTCATTCGGGCTGATGCGTCCGGCGATGCCGCCAGTAATTCCGGGGTCGGCTTCGTCACCGGTCTGTATCATCCAATAATCTTCAGGACCGGCCCATTTCTCCACGGTCCAACCGAAGGCGGACCTGTAGAACTCGGCGGCACGCTCAGGTTTGTCTGCACTGAGATCGAAATGAATGGGCCGTGCCATTGGTTTTCCTCCCTCTATCTCTTTGGCGAACGTCGACAATCAGCGGCGGCTGTAAGCCGTACGCTCCACTGGCCTTGTTGGCACATCCATCTCAGTGGGCCAGCTTGACGGTTGCGAGTCGGTTCAGACTCACGCCAGCTTCTGCGGCCTCTACGGTAAGTTCGCGGTGAACGTCTGGGGGCACACGAACCATGAATTTTCCGCTGAACTTGCGGCTAGCGAGTGCCTCTGGGACTGCTTCCCGTGAGCGCTTCATATCGGCTACGACGTCCGCAACCACACCGCGGACACCCCGAAGCGCAGCTTCGGGGGAGGTCGACAGCCAACTCAGGCTGGGGAATTCTGCGCACAGTCCAACGTATTCCTGATCATCCTCTGACCAGGTCACTCGGTATGTATAGTGATCATTTTGAATGGCTTTCATACTCCAACCTTTCGATCGCCTTCAGGATCTGTTTGACCTGATATGCCTTGGCCTTGCCCTTGGCGTTCTGAATGTTGACTCTCGGGTCACCTTGCCATGGGGTCTTGTAGACCCTGTGGCTCGAACCTTTTTGGCGGGGTTGCCCGAAGTAGTGGTCACAGACTCGACACGCATCCGTGAAGCGGATGCCCTTCGGGTTCTTGCGCATCTGCACGACTATGTCGTCAACCCTCGCCATGGTGTTATAGTATCACTATTGATATTCACGTCAAGTGCCAACGTCCTGAATCAGACCTTTCTTGACGCGACAGCGGCAAGATATAGTCCTGCATTCATCTTGTTCGCCGGTCAATTTCCAGGCAGGTGTTCCAAGTCGTCCAAGTCCTTGTGTCGGCCGGAGGCACGCTTGTTGATTCGGAGGTGTTCGCGAGATATCAAGTGGACCGTCTGTCCGTCAATCTCTGTTGTGACACGTGCGTCGTAGCAATCTGCGAATGCTACGCCAGAAATTTCTGTGAGTACTTCAATACGCATGGGTGGCACGCCCATGCGTATGATCTTGCCTCGCTCTTGAAAAAGTGAAGATGTAATACTGGGATCCATCATGCCAAAACGCCTGAATACGTCAACCAGTCTTGTGGCATTGTCGGCGGAAATGGCAACCCATATATCCATATCGGCAGTTGTTCTGGGATAGCCGTGGTAACCCACGGCGTAGCCGCCGATGAGCAGGTACTCAACGTTAGCCTCGGTCAGCAACTTCAAGAATTCTCTGAAGTCGTCGGGAAGTACTTGCTCGTCCATAAGCGACCTGTCTGTCGATTTGCACGGCGCGAAGCCGATCCAGTGGAGTTTTGTCTTTCCAATATGCTTGGTCGGACGACTCGGCACATCCGTGCAGGTTCTCTATTGCCAGTTGTGTACGATCCAGTTTCATAACTACTCTCAGACTATCAAAAACACATGCCGACAACAATCTCACATTCTTATCTATCGGCGAACGTTTCCACTAACGGGCAGCGGTACGCTGTGCCGTTCAGTGGGTTGTTCGCTTCAGTCTCGCTACTTCCTCGTCTTTTGCTTCCCTTTAGCTGCCACAGAAGCTGGACGCGACTTCTTAAATTTATCAAACCGCTGCATGCTCTTGCTTTCATACCTCCGTTGTAACTGCCATAGCGGGCGCTCCAGGTTGAGTTCCCATCTGAAGAGCTTCTTATAGAGCTCCTTAACTTTATCTGGATGCTTGTCGGCTAGATCGTGTGTTTCGGAAATATCCTGCGCCAGATTATATAACTGTGCTGGTCGATCCGGCAAACGAATGAGCTTCCAGTCCCCATCCCGAATCGCGGCTCGGGTTTCCTTTTTCCAGTAAAGGGTTTGATGCGGTCGGTCTGACCGGGA
>JABGOW010000140.1 GCA_018645275.1 Verrucomicrobiota bacterium | reverse complement strand
CCTGAGTACGGCGACCACGGTGCTGATTGCGTCGGGGGCAGCGATGAATCTGGACGTCAATCAAACCGTAGACAAGCTGTATCTGAACGGTGCGCTGCAGTCGGCGGGCACGTGGGGGTCAACCAGTAGTGGGGCCGAGAACAAGAACAATACCTACTTTGCCGGTACCGGCATCCTGACGGTCAGCACCGGCCCCGGGGGGACGCTGTTTAAGTTCCGGTGAGCCTTTGAGAGCGCGTGAATCTATAGAGGGCGGTTCAACTGCCGAGCAGTTGAACCGCTCATTCTTAAGCGGGAGAGAGATGAAGACTATTGCAGCCATTATCTGTGTTCTGATGATAGCGGGGGCTTCGGTCGCGGCGACAGGGGAGGTGTCCGTGATTATCACGCCAGACGTTTCCGTCGTGGGTGGGGGCGATCCGCACCAATCCGCTATATCTCAGGTAACGGATAGCTCGGGGTTAAGTTCCGCGTTGTCCAACGGGGCTGCCGTTCCCGAAACCCTACCCACCCACGCGGGCGGCGCTGGCTCCTATGCGGCGACAATGGTCAGATGGCTTGGCGGTCAGCATCCCACGGCATTTATCTTCGATCTGGGCACGTCTCACGCGCGAGTCGATGATCTGATCTTCTACAACTATCAGGAGGGGGCGACCACGGAACGTGGCATTGCTTCAGTCACGGCCTCCTATTCCAGTGATGGTGTTGGCTATTCCGGAGCTGAGACGCTGAATTTCGCGGCGACATCCGGAAACGATCCCTTTGCAGGTGAGGTGATCAGCATCAACAAGACCAACATCCGATATGTGAAGTTCGCCGATCTTGTCAACCATGCGGGTTCTGCGTCAGTGATTCTGGGGTTTGCCGAAATCCGTTTCACGACCACGTTAACCGTTCTGGCCGAGGAGGGGTTTGAGAACGGCAGTAGCGGCCCCAATATTTTCGGTGTTACCGGCGGCAACATCATGGACTCGACGAACTATACGGACGATGCTGTTAGCGCCCAGATTGGCGATTGGTTCCGGACTATGTACAGCGACTCTACGCTTACGGCTACACTCGACCGAAAGTTCAGCGAAGGCTCTCGGTATGTCCTGGAGTTCACGAATTTTCGCAGAGACGTCGGGGTGGTCGGCGGTAGACCCATCACGGCCCACATTGGATACGATGACGGCTCATTTAATTCGCTAACCAACGTCCAGTTCGCTGCCGTTTCCGACGTGACCGCCGTCGAGACAAGAACAGTGATATACGATTCCGGCGATTCCGGCGCCGAGATCGGACATCCCGTTGCGATTCAATTCGCCAGCGATAGCGGTGATGGCAGCGCAGCCTATCAGGCGGGCATAGATAATATCAAGGTCAGTGGCCCTCCGCCTCCACTGCCGAAGGGGTTCGTAATGTTGATTCGGTAGCGCGGGGCAGAATCGGCGGTTGCTAGCGCCAATAGACGGTTTCTCTCAGTGCCGTTCCTCCGGTGCTGGGCACACACTGTGTGCAGCCGCCACCACCCTCTGCCACGCACGCTCATTGAGTGCAAGACTCAAGTCAAAATGTCCATTGGAGCAAGGGTGCGTGTTCTGTATGCTTTGCGTGGAAGTAGGTCGGGCATCCTGCCCGACCCGGACGGACAGGATGTCCGTCCTACTATGGTTTCGGCCACAGGCCGCTTAGGAAGGAAGCATGAATCGAAAGGTACTAGCCATGTGTGCAGCAGTGTTCGCCCTGTCCGGGAGTGGAGAGGCGGCTGAGACGAACCAGCCACTCCGCATTATGTGCCTGGGTGATTCCATCACCGTGGGCTACACCGACAATCCCACATGGAATGAACCGTTCACCTTCGGGTACCGCAGCGGGCTCTACACGCTCCTGAAGTCTGCCGGCTACAACTTCCAGTTTGTCGGGGATTCGCCGCAGCCGTGGAACAATATGAGTGGTGACCCCACGCACGGCGGGACCTACACGCCTGAGTTCGACCTGCGGGTTTTCGGTCAGGACAAGCACCAGGGAGGAGGCGGCGCCCCTATCTCCGCCCTGAAGGGATGGGTATCCAAGAACGATCCCGACCTCATCCTGCTCATGATTGGAATCAACGGCATCAGCACGCAGAGTCCCGCCAGGATCCGCTCCCTGGTCGAGACGATCGTGACCGACAAACCTAATGCACATCTGATCGTCGCACAGATCACTCCCTACGTAGACACGCAGACGGAGAAGAACCGACTGGTCTACGATTACAACATCTACATTCGCGACAGCCTGGTGCCCGAATTTTCGGCCAAGGGGCACAAGGTCAGCACCGTGGACATGTACTCGTTATTCCTAACGGATCACCGCGACTACGAATCTGCCGTAGCCCCGAACAGACACTCCAACAAGTATAACCATCCTTACAACAGAGAGTATGAGCTCATGGCCAAGCGATGGTTTGCGGCGATTGAGGCGCTCAACCTGGAGAAGCACCCATGACACAACTGGCGCTTTCGGGTTCAGAGAAGAGTTCTCTGTTGATGAATTGCGCCATGCGAATAGGAGACATGGATCGAGTAAGCTGGTCGGTTAAGCGTATCCGAGTAAAGGTGGCGGTTAAGTGTCCGAGGAAGTGTAGGGAGAGCGCGAAGCACACACTTAAGCGTACACTTCGTCGCACTCTTAACCGCGTCACTTACTCGGATACGCTTAATCGACTGACTTAACCGGCTTGTCGGAGAGCATATGCGCATATAGGCCAACAAGAGAACACAAGCTGATCCCAGAAGACAAAAGAGAACAGATGAGAACTGAATCATGACATTTCCGTTAAAAGCCAAGAAGATATGGACGTCAGGCGCCCCAGCGCCCAACACGTTCTCGATGTTTCGTCGTGAGGTCGAGGTGGGCGCGTTCGAGCAGGCGTCTCTTCGCATCAGCACGGGCCACTACTACGCCTTGTATGTGAACGGCGAGCATGTAACCCGACTGTTCCATCGCTATTTCGATTTCCACAAGCAATATCAGGACGTGGATATTGCGGCCTACCTGAAGGCAGAGAGTCTGAACACGATCGCGCTGCTCTGCTATGGCGGCGGTGCCGACAGCGGGCTGATGGCAGAGTTGATTGCGGATGGCGATGTTCTGACAGCGACCGACAGCAGCTGGCGCTGGCAGCGTTATAGCGCCTACAATGCTCAAGCACCGGGCCGTGCCCTACTCTTCGGCATCGAAGAGCAGTATGACGCGCGACACGAAGCACTCGGCTGGTCAGGAAACGCCTACGACGATAGCGGGTGGGCGTTCTGCGAGGCGGTCCGGGCAGACAACAAATGGCGGAACTTCACCCCATCCACCACCTGCAACCTGACCTATGACCCCGTGCAGGGAGAGTCCTTTGCGGCTCTACAGCTCTGCAAAGAACGAGAAGGCGTCAAAGCCAACCTAACACTGCCTCGGCAAGGCATCGCCGTGTTTGCCACAGTGATCACCTGTTGCGAGGAGACCACCATTTCTCTGTTTGCCAGCAACGCCCCATCGAGGGTCACGGTAGATGGTCAACCCGTGGCAATGGAAGAGGACCTCCCACTATCAGCCGGGGAACACCTGCTGGTCCTGACGAGCCTGGGTTCCCTGGAACTGCTGATCCATACCCGCGGTGACATAGGCGTCAGTGCAAACACACTTGCGGGCGCTGACGCCGACTGGGCCGTCATGGTACTCGAATCACAGTATGTCAAATATCCCTGGCACGAGAGCCCCGGGGATGTGATCAGACAGGCCCCTGAGGTCGATGAAGCCCACGGCAAGCCCACGGCAAACGCTCTGAAAGCAGCATTCCCCGAAGCGTTTGAGGCCGTGAAGACGGCGCAAGACAGCTCGTTCTTCCGAGTCGTGTCGCAGGAGTGTTTCATGCCTCCCAACGGGATCGTGCATCCCATGATCAGCAAGGTGCACCCACCGACAACAACCCAAGCTGAGATCAACATCTCCGACAGCCAGGGACTGCTTAACCCGCAGGACGGGCCTTGTGTCATCCGGCCTACGGAAGGATTCGATGTTCATTTCATCGTGGACCTCGGGCGCGAATATATCGGCTATGTCGACATGACCCTCGATGCCCCTCAGGGGACACTGCTGGATATCCAGTGCTTCGAGCTGCTTGATGACACCGGGTGCTTCTACATGCGCAACGGCTTTTCCTATGTCTGCCGCGAGGGCGATCAGCAATTCACCTCAAACTACCGACGAGGAGGTCGCTACATCTCGGTGACGATCAGGAATATGACCGCCCCGGTGACCTTCCACTCCCTGGCATTGCTGCACAACGCGGCTCCTGTTGAGCGAGTGGGTCAGTTCACGTGCGACGATGCCCTGCTCAACACGGTCTACGAGATGTCGCGGGACACAGCGGAATTATGCATGCTCGACACCTATGTCGACTGTCCGGGACACGAACAGAACTTCTGGGTGGGTGACGCGCGGGTTACGGCGATGGTGAACCTGCTTAATTTCGGCATGTACGGGTTCAATCAGCACTGCATCCGGATGGTGGGGCAGTCGCTCTCACCCGACTATGTTGAATCGAACTTTGCCGACAATGCCGAGTTTCGTGCCAACAGGTTCCTGTCGATGGCCGCCTTCCAGGCCTATCCCCCTGCATCCAGCCTGCCGATGTGGTCCTACCTATGGGTCATGCAGTGCCACGACCACTTCCTGCACGGCGGGAACATGGAAGACCTGGAAGAAAACTACGGCTATGTCAGTCGCAACATGGAGAACAGCCTCTTGCTCACGGGTGATCGCGGGCTGCTCGACTATGACGGCGCCTACAATCTTATCGAATGGGCGACCAACGACCTGACGCCCTATGGTGAAGTCACCGCCAACAGCATCTTCATGGCAAAGAGCTACGAGCTGGTCGCCGAAATGGCTGACGTGCTGAGCAAGGCGGAAGATGCCGAACGCTATCGCCGATTGGCGCAGGAGACCAAGGAGGCCATCAACGCCACCTGCTGGGACGAAGAGCGACAGGCCTACGTCGACACGGTACGCGATGAGGTGTCCTACAAGACACATCTCCGTTTCTGCGAGGAGCAGGAGATGGAAGTCCTGTCGTACGAGGACTACCTCTCGCTATCCCGCATCAGCGAACAGACCAACACCCTGGCGCTGCTGTACGACATCGCGCCCGAGGACCGCGCGCAGAAGATTCTCCCCATCCTGACCCGCGTGAAAGAGGGACACTACATCTTCGGGTCTCCGGCCGGCAGAAGTGTTGGGGAACCCAAAGAGGGCGAGTTGGTCGATAACATTGTGGCGATTGGCTCCCCCTTCTTCCTCTTCTTCACGATTGATGCGCTATTCAAGACCGGTCACGGAGACATCGCGATGCAGGTCATGCGCCGGGATTGGGGCGACATGCTTGAACACGGCACCAACACCTGCTGGGAAACCTTCAAAATGAAGGATGGTCACTATACCCGCAGCATCGCCCACGCCTGGGCGGCGTCACCTGCGGTCTACCTGCAGCGCAACGTATTGGGCATCACCCCGCTCAAGCCCGGCTTCAGCGAATTCACCGTCACGCCATACACATCCAATCTGCAGCGTGCCAGCGGATCCGTAGCAACCCCCCACGGTCCCATCCATGTCAGCTGGGAATTGAACGGGAATGGAGAGCCGCGGATAGAAGTGGATGCGCCTGATGGGTGTGCCTATGTGCCACCGGAGTGACTTATGGACAATGCTCAAATGTTGACGCCTGGCCCCCTGCCAGCTTGTCTGGCAGGAGCCAAGAGCTTATCAGCCAATGCACAGCCAACACACCCAGCCCAGAGGCTGGCAAGGCGCGAGAAGAGGCCGATGGACCAGGGCTCGCGCGGACCAGCCGCACTTCTTCTTGATCCTTTTTGATGGCTGCTAAGCTTATTCACCTGCCAGACGAGCTGGCAGGGGTCAGAACGCCTAGCCACCAACATTTGAAAGACACCATTCTATGAAACGAAGAGCCTTCATCAAAACAACCGCCACTGCCGCCGCGGGTGGCTTTGTGCTTCCGCAGTTCAGTATTGGGCAAGCCGGCCCATCGGCCAACGGTAAGCTGAATATCGCCATGGTCGGTGCTGGCGGTATTGCGAGCATGGCCTACGCCGGGCTCCAGGGCGAGAACATCGTGGCACTCTGCGATGTCGATTCCGCACGCCTGCACCAGCATGCCGATCGTTTTCCCGCGATCACACAGGCCAGGACGTTCAAAGACTTTCGGGTGATGCTCGACAAGATGGGCGATGAGATTGATGCGGTCTGCATCAGCACACCGGATCATACCCACTTCCCTATCACGATGGCCGTCATGGAGCGAGGCCTTCATGTCTATACCCAGAAACCGTTGACCCACAACATCTGGCAAGCCCGCACCCTGCGCAAAGCCAGAGACAAGTACAACGTCGTAACCAATATGGGCAACCAGGGGCATGCCACAGCCGGGATACGCCAGATGCGCGAATGGGTTGAGGCCGACGTCTTCGGGCAGATCACCGAGGTACATAGCTGGCTGAAGGGTGGCGGCTTCGGTTTCCCCGACGGCTATCAGGTCACGGAAGACACTGTTCCGGGCACACTTGACTATAATCTGTGGACAGGGCCCGCAAAGGCCGTGCCGTTTCACCGGCACTTTCATCCAGGAGGATGGCGTCGTTTCCGGGCCTTCGGGGCCGGCATGCTCGGCGACTGGTTCACCCATGTCGCCGATGGCCCCATCTGGATTCTCGACCTCTATGAACCGGTAGCCGTGGAGGCTGAGCTCTCGGAAGGTGGCAGTGACTGGCTGACCCCGCACACCTGCCGCTTGCGGTACGAGTTCCTCGCGCGTGGCAGCAAGAAGCCCTGCACTTTCACCTGGCACAACGGGGACAGCGTTTACCAGCCAGCCAAGCCGGAAGCGTGGACATGGCCAGGAGAATTCCCGAACCACGGCAGCCTCTTTATCGGGGACCGCAACATAGGCTACACCGATGCCCGATCGAGCAACCCGCGCCTGGCCAACCGCGACGAGATGAAGGCCTTCAAGGCAGAAGGCTTTCCCGAGGAGAAATACCCGCGCGTGGCAGGCGGCCCCTTTCAGGAGTGGGCCCGCGCCATCAAGGACGAAGGTCCGGAACCAGGTTCGAATTTTGAATACTCCGGGCGATTGACAGAGTGTATGCTCCTCGGAGGGATCGCGGCTCAGTACGGGGGACGGATTGAATGGGATGCCAAAGCCATGAAGATCACGAACCGCCCAGAGCTCAACGACTATCTCAAAGAACCCGTACGCCAAGGATGGAGCTATGGCACCGAGCTGTGGTCATGAGGCTCAACCGAGACGCTGTTCTCTGAGCCGAAGATCGCTGTAACGCGTTAGAAACAGACAGAATGAATGAGTTAATCGTCAGTACCATTGCACTTGCCGCCCTCATGGCGGGAACAAATACGTTGGCTAAAGCGTCGGATGCGCCGCAGAAGTTGACGCCGACCCGGTGCGACAATATGGCCGATGAGAGGAGGAACGCTGTTTTAACGACCGATAAGCTGGCGGCGTATGTCGATCGCTTTAATGCCGATGACGAGGAGCTTTTTTTCAACATTAAAAACAAGGATGCGTTCGCGTTTCTGGAGAAACATATTCCGCTGTTCGAGTGTCCGGACGAGGATTTTGAGCGGACGTATTACTTCCGCTGGTGGACCTTCCGCAAGCACGTCAAGAGTACGCCGGATGGAACTGTGATTACGCAGTTCCTGCCTGATGTAGGTTGGGCGGGTAAATACAACACCATACCTTGTCCGGGTGGATACACGTACTATGAGGGGCGGTGGCTGCACGATCAGAAGATTATGAACGATGATTCGCACTTCTGGCTTCGCAAGGGCGGGAACCCGAGAAGTTACAGCTTTCCGATTGCCGATGCGTTTTATGCGCGGAATCTCGTCGCGCATCACGATGCCTTCCTCATTGATTTGCTGCCGGATCTGATTCGTAACTACGAAGCGTGGGAAACCGGTTGGGCCTGGGCCCAAGCATGGATCGGTCAGCGCGACAACGGACTGTTCTATACGATTTGTGACCGGGAGGGGATGGAGGTTTCCATTAGTGGCGACGGATTTCGTCTGCCCCTGAACAGCTACATGTATGGTGATGCCAAGGCGATTGCGGAAATCGCGCGCATGGCGGGCAATGTCCAGGAGGCTGAACGCTTTGAAAAGAAGGCGGCCGCGCTGAAGGGATTGATTCAGGACAAGCTCTGGGATGAGGAAGCGCAGTTTTTCAAAGTGCTTCCCGGGGAACGCAAGCCGCAGGCACGACAGGCGGTTTCCGTTCGGTCGGACGGTATGAAAAAGGAACGCCACACCTGGTGGAAAAAGGAACGCTTGGGGCAGGAGGAATGGGTGCAATATACATGGAAAGAGCCGAAGCGTCTGTCGGCGGCCGAGGTCTTGTGGTTTGCCGACGGTGGCGGTTGTGCAACTCCCGAGAATTGGCGGTTGCAGGTTGACGAGGGTGATGGCTTCAAGGCCGTTGCGGGAGCGACCGCCTACGGAACGGAGCTTGATCGTTTCAATCGGGTGACCTTTGCACCTGTTCGTGCAAAAGCCATCCGTTTGCTGGCGCAAACCCCCGAAGGTCTTTCCTCGGGCATACTGGAATGGCGGGTGTTTGCCGATGACACGAACGTCGCGACCGAGGCGCAGACGGAGGCCTCTTACACGGATGTGTATGGGGGAACGCTGAAGGCGCTCAATGATGGTGACAAACAACCGGATCCGCCATTGCGGGATGTTAAAGAACTTGCGGGCCTGATCCCATGGCACTTTAATCTCCCGGATCCGGGATACGAGGCCGGATGGAAAGAGTTGATGGACCCTCAAGGGTTTTATGCCCCATACGGCCCGACCTTTGCGGAGCAGCGTCATCCGCGTTTTACGATTTCGTATGAAGGCCACGAGTGCCAGTGGAACGGTCCGAGTTGGCCGATGGCTACCAGCAGCGTGCTCACCGGCCTCGCCAATTTGCTCAACAATTACGATCAGAATGTGATCGGAAAGGAGGGCTATTTTGAGACGCTGGGGATTTATACCCGTTCGCATCAGCTTAAACGCGAAGACGGCAAGGTGGTTCCATGGATTGATGAAAACCTGAATCCCTTTACCGGGGATTGGATCGCCCGCACCCGCTTGCACGAGTGGGCGGAAACCCGGCCGGATTTTGAAAAGGCTAAAGGTGGCAAACAACGTGGTAAGGATTACAACCACTCCAGCTACAATGACCTGATCATCACCGGGCTCGTCGGCCTACGTCCACGTGCGGATGATGTGGTGGAGGTTTACCCGCTGCTGCCGGAAAATACCTGGGATTATTTCTGCCTCGATAACGTGCTTTATCATGGCCACATTCTGACGATTATCTGGGATAAAACCGGTGAGAAATACGGCAGGGGCAGGGGACTGTTGGTTCTAGCCGATGGTAAAGAGATTGCGAGTTCCTCGGGCCTTTCGAAGATAAGCGGGAGGTTGAAGTGAAACGCGACCAGGGAAATGACGGCGCCGTCGGACCAGCGACCCTTCCCATAGTCGCTGTGGGTCTCTTAGGATTAACCTTGTTCTGTACTTCGGCGAATGTTGCGCAGGCAGAGGCATTCGCGGCTTACTACACCAGGGTCAACTCCGGGGAGGCGTTCGAACGAGTTTCCCGCACGGGACCTGACGCGGATATTGTGGTTCGAGACGTCGGCGCTTCTAAGGGGCGCGTGGTCTTCTGGCGCGGTTCGAGTTATCTGCCGTATTGGGAAGTGAACGGGAAGCGCTATTATTTCGAGGAGTTGACGGAACGCTCCGGCAACGGGCCTGAGCAACGGCCGGATAAGATCAATATGTTTTCGGTGGTGCGAATCATTGAGAGCGGCCCGCAGCGAACGTTGATTCATTGGCGCTATCTGCCAAAGTTTGAGGGGATGAACCCGCATTGGAACGCCACAAATATCCGGCTTCCAAAGCATGCGGCATCGCTGGGCGGAAATGTGCCGGAGCATCTGGTGGATCCCCGCGCGTTTGTGGATGAATATTTCGCGATCGAAGCGGATGGATCCGTGGTTCGCACCTTCCGCAGAGGGACGCAGAAACGGGATGATTGGCTGGATTCTGATCAGATGCTGACTCAGCATTTAACGTTGACGGATGCTGGGATTGAACGGGTTGAGACTACGTCGCCGCAGCGTTCGCTCCAGGCTGTAAAAGTGGCGGGGAATCCGGCTCTGAAGCCGGTGGTGCAAAATGCCGTGCGCTATTGGAACTTTGATGAAGGTGTCGGTAATGCGGTTCAGGAAGCGGTGATGCAAACCGCTCAGCCGATTCGCGGACATAAGAGTTATTGGAAAAAAGGCGTATCGGGCAATGCTCTCGCTTTTGACGGATACACTACAGCCATTCAGCAACCCACAAGTGAAGCGCCTCAATTCAGCGAAGCCTTCAGCGCCGAGACCTGGATCGCCTTGGCGGCTTATCCGTGGAATGATGCGCCGATTGTTGATCAGGCCGGGCAATACGCGCTGTCGATTACAGACAGGGGGCATCTGCGCCTGAAGCTTCCGGGGCAGTTGGAGCTCCTGTCCGGTAAAACACTCCCCTTGAGAGCATGGGTGCATGTGGCGGCAAGCTATGATGCGAAACAGGGCGCGGACATTTATGTGAACGGTGAAACCTGGGCGGAGCAGCAGGGCGCGTTTGGTGCACTGAAAAAGGTGAGCAGCCCTCTGCGGATCGGGCAGGGGGATATGTTGATTCCGACCCGGGTCTCTCGGGTGAGTCATCCGGCGCTTTATTCCATTGATGGCTTGCTGGATGAACTCCGGCTGTATGACCGTGCGATCACCGAAACCGAAGTGAAGGCCTCTTTTTTGAATGTGCAGTCGGTTCCAAAGCCGGACCTCGATCAGCGCAAACTACCGGATGTTAAAACGACGGGAAAATTCGGCGCGCGGTATACAAACTTAGGGTTTTACGATACCTGGGACGGGCTTTTCCGTTTCGGGGAGCATCCCGACGTGGTGGTTGAGTTTGATGATCTGCCAACGGCGTTTGTGTTCTGGCGGGGCGTGAGCTATCTGCCGATGATGGTGAATGAAGAAGACCAGTGGCTGACGAATGAATTTAATGAAACCTGGAACCGGTCGGGCGGCTGGGGCTGCATGGAGCCGATGTCCGACAAGGAGAGCTTCTGTAACCATGTCAAAATTCTGGAAAACACACCGGCGCGGGTACGGGTTCTTTGGCGCTACCCGCTGATTGATGTATTCCATACCGTGGCCAATTATGACGATGCTACCGGCTGGGGCGACTGGAGCGATTGGGTCTATACCATTTATCCCGATGGATTTGCCGTGAAGAATATGCGCTGCTGGAACGATGGCTCCAGTGCGCATGAATGGCATGAGAGCATTTTCTTGACGCAGGGACATCAGCGTCCGGAAGATGTGGTTTCGCAGGATGACACCATTTCGTTGATCTCGTTGGCTGGAGAAAAACGCTCTACATCTTGGCGAGCGGATAGGGAAAATCTTCTGCTGCAAGATGCGAAGATCCATCAGGTGAATTTGACAGCAGACTATGACGCGATCACGATCGGTGATTTTACGAGCTTCCGGCTGTGGTCTTATTCGGCACCGCCGGCCTATTCCGTTTATCCTACCTGGGAGCATTGGCCCGCGGCGCAGATTGCTTCCGACTGCCGATGGACGACGACGCCGGGCAGATTGCGCAGTAGTTCGCTGACTACGCTGACGGTGCCGGTGGAACGAAAGGTGGACGGGCCGCGTCCGTATGAGCGGGCGACACTGATGGAAGGTATGAGCAATAAAACACCGACCGAGCTGGCCGCCCTGGCCAAATCGTGGCTGCGCGCGCCGGAAGCACGGGCGATTCAAGGCTGCGAGGTAAAGCCGTATGTGCAGCACCGCAGGGAATATTCGATTGTCGCTCAAGCAGATGAGTTTACATTTTCCATTGAGGCCAATAACGATCAGCCCATTCAAAACCTCTGTTTTGTCGTGCAAAACTGGGGCTATCGTGGCGCTGCAAACATCAGCGTGGACAGGAAGCCGTATCCAGGCGTTCGGCAGGGAACGGCACTGGGTAACGATGGGGCACTTTACCTGGTCGTTTGGATAAAAATCGAAACCACCGAGGCCATTGAAATATGCGTTCAAGGCGCGCAGGTGAAGTGAATTTTAGAAAACAGTCACAGGAGATGAAGATGAATATGAAACGAAGAGCAGTAATTCTGATGGCAGTGTTTATCATGAGCATGGGCGGTAGGGCTGAGGGCGATGTCTCACAGCCGGAGAACCTGGCGCTGGGGAAGGCCTGCAAGACCTTCTCTACGATCGAAGACTGGGGCTGGGCGCTGGAGAAATTGACGGACGGCCAGACCGGTACGGTGGGCTGGAGCAGCAAGGCATTTTCCGCTTATGCCGACCATTCGCTTTATCCTGAGTTTATTGTCGTTGATCTTGGCGTTTCCGTAGAGGTAGACAGGGTTGTCCTGCACCCGAGAGGTGACGGCGAGCGCGCCGGCAAAGGATTCCCGAAAGACTTCTCGATTCATGTCTGCCATGAAGGTGAACCGTGGCAGGAAATCCTACAGAAGAAAGATTACCCGCAACCGGAAACCAGGGCAGGGCAGTCGTTCTCCTTTGAAGACGTGACGGGCCGTTACGTGAAAGTTGAAGCGACCGGCCTGCGCAAGGTGCAGGGAAAGCACTATTTCCAGCTTGCCGAACTGGAAGTGTTTGGGCAGAAGATCGCCGATGTTCCTCTTGAGGATGAGGCCATTCCTGCGGAGGCGCTGACCGTCGCCAGCCGCCTACGTTGCGAAAACCGAGACAACCCAGTCGGTATCGACGCGACAAACCCGCGCTTCTCGTGGTGGATGGACTCCTCACGGCGTGGTGAATGGCAGACAGGCTACCGCGTTCTGGTTTCATCGAGGGAGGAACTCCTCGCGCAGGACAAAGGCGACCTGTGGGACAGCGGTATGGTGAAGAGCGATCAGTCGATTGCTGTTGTCTATGATGGTGCGCCGCTGGATTCGGGCAAGCAGTACTGGTGGAAAGTTCAGCTGGCCGACAGGGATGGCAAGGAGTTGCCATGGGCCGAACCGGCGACCTTTGTCACGGCTAAGATGAACGCTGAGGATTGGCAGGGACAATGGATCGGTGCCAACGCCGACACGCAGCATGGCGCGGTCTACCTGCGCAAGGAGATAGACGTGACCAAGCCGGTCAAGCGGGTCATGGTGCATTTCTCCGGTTTGGGACTTTCGGAGTTCTACATTGATGGTGAGAAGGTGGGCCATGTTGACCATGGGCCGGGATTTACTACCTACAACAAGCGAACGCAGTACCTGACCTTTGATGTTACCGACCACTTCACCACAACAGGCCCGAAGGCGCTTGCGGTGGTCCTGGCTGACGGCTGGTACGCACTGGGAAGCGAGCCCTGGGGTCACAACTTCCAAAACAACCCTTACGTGGACAAGCCCAAGCTACTTCTAGATCTTCACCTTGAGCATACCGATGGCACCGAGACCGTTTTCACTTCCGATGAATCGTGGAAATGGTCGAAGGGCGAAATCACCTTCAGCTGGATTGCGCGGGAGGATATTGACCTGCGCAAAGCGAACCCGGGCTGGGACAAGCCGGGCTTTGACGACAGCGGTTGGCAGCCGGTGGCCGTCGTGGATGGTCCGGCAGGAAAACTGGTCCATCAGAAGGAACCGTCCTGCCGCATTGTCGAAGAACTCAAACCGGTAACGGTGAGCTATGACAAGCAGTCGAAGAAGTACACGTACGACTTCGGCCGTGAATTCACCGGATGGGTTCGTTTCGACACCTCCGGTGAGGACGGGAACGTTATCAAGATCACGGTTGTGCCCAGTGGCGGTGCGCATGCTCGTACGGCTCGTTTTATCCTGGCTGGAACGGGTGGGCGGGAACGCTATGAGCCGCGTTTCTGGTACAACAGTATTCAAAAGGTGGTTATTGAAGGGGTGACGAAAGTGCCCGAACTGGAGGATCTGACCGGGGTCCTGATCTCTTCCAGTTGGCAGCCCGGGGGGCAATTCAGAAGTTCTGACGACCTGGTAAACTGGCTGCACAACGCGGCCCGACGTACCTCGATCAACTACACCACCTATCTGCCCAATGATGCCTCCCGGGAGTGGAAGGCCTGGATGGAAGACCCCCAAAACATGTTCGTGGCTAACTGCTATATGTTCGATGCCCAAACGCTCTACGAGCGCTGGCAGTGGGATATCATCGACGGTCAGCGCGCCGACGGCAATTGCCCAAACGTGGCGCCCGGTGCTTTCTTTGATAATTTCAACAGCCCCTGGTGGGGCGGTTGCATCGCCTGGGTTCCCTGGCACTGGTATCTCCACTACGGTGATGCGACCCTGCTTAAGGACAGTTATCCCGCCATGAAGCGCTATGTGGATTACCTCGGATTGACTGCGAAGGAAGGTATGCAGGAGTGGCTCGCTCAACACTTTGGCGGGGATGCTTCGCTTGAGGGCATGCAGGACTGGGGATTGGATGATTGGTATGCCGCTGAAAAGACCCCTCGAGCGATTGTCAACACCCCTGCCCATTTCCTCTATGCAACGATTGTGAGCCGAACGGCAGCG
>JABGOW010000564.1 GCA_018645275.1 Verrucomicrobiota bacterium | reverse complement strand
TAGAGTGATGGGTATCTACCAAAAGGAGCAAGGGTGATTGCAGAAAGCGTCAGACTCGGTCGGGATGTCAGCATCCCGCAGCCCGATCTTGTAAACCTCTACGGATGTGAGATCGGAGATGCAACGAAGATCGGCAGTTTTGTCGAGATTCAGAAGAACGTCAGCGTTGGAGCACGGTGCAAGATCTCCTCTCATACCTTTGTTTGCGAGGGCGTCACACTCGAAGATGAAGTCTTTATTGGCCACGGCGTGATGTTCACGAACGATCCGATGCCGCGGGCAACGGCTGGGGGGGAGTTGCAGACCGAAGCCGACTGGGTCGTGGTTCCCACATGCATCAAGAAGGGGGCTTCAATTGGGAGCGGCGCGACCATTGTCTGCGGAGTAACAATCGGTGAAAACGCGATGATTGGTGCTGGTGCTGTTGTCACAAAGGATGTACCCTCTGGCAGCGTCGTAGCAGGGGTGCCAGGGCGGGTAATAAGAATGCTGGGAACTGAACCAGCGCAAGGAAACGACACATGATCAACATTGGCGTTATCGGCTATGGGTACTGGGGACCAAACTTGGTCCGGAACTTTCAACAATGCAAGTCGACTTCAGTTAAGTGCGTTTGCGACATGCACAAGTCGGTTCTTGAGCGAGTCAAGGCAACGCATCCCGGTGTCGATGGCACGGTTTGGACCGAGGAGCTCATCAACAGACCCGATGTGGATGCCGTTGTGATTGCGACCCCTGTCTCGACCCACTTCGATCTCGCGCTTGATGCCCTGAAGGCAGGCAAACACGTCTTCCTTGAGAAGCCCATGACCCAGACGGTCGAACAGTCCGAACGACTGCTCGAGGAAGCCGAAAAGCGGAACTTGACCCTGATGGTTGATCATACGTTCATCTACACAGGCCCAGTACGGAAAATCCACGAGCTTGTCACAGGGGGCGATCTCGGGGAGATCCTTTACTATGATTCCGTACGTATCAATCTGGGACTCTTCCAGCACGACGTCGACGTCCTCTGGGATCTAGCCCCGCATGATCTTGCTATCATGCAGCACGTTGTACCTCATAAACCGGTTGCCGTTTCGGCAACGGGGATGAGTCACTTTGACGGTGAGCCCGAAAACACAGCCTACATGACGATCTTCTTTGATGGAAACTGCATCGGCCACATTCATGCAAACTGGATGTCACCCGTTAAGATCCGCCACACGCTTGTCGGCGGAAGCAAGCAGATGGTGGTCTACAATGACCTGGACCCCAATGAGACCATCAAGGTCTACAACAAGGGCGTCACCATCAATCGGAATCGGGAAAGCGTCCGCGAGATGCTTGTCAGCTATCGCTCGGGAGATGTCCATATCCCGCAGATCGAGCGAATCGAAGCGCTGGCTGTTGAGGTCGCGCACTTCGCGGAGAGCATCGAGAACAAGACTCCCCCGCTGACGGATGGCAAGGCCGGACTTGATGTGGTGCGCATTCTTGAGGCGGCTACCGAGGCCATGGGCATGCAGGGGCGGCCCGTCGAACTGACCTGAAGCGCAACCCGCCGTAACAATCTACAACAACACAGCACCAGTGCAGGGAGACACCGCAATGTCAGAAACCAACATTCCTCTGGTCGATCTAGGCCGCCAATATGCCGCCATCGGGGGCGAACTTGAATCCGCCATCCTCGAAGTATTGAGAACAACCCGCTTTGTTGCCGGACCGCGTGTTGCGGCTTTTGAGCAGGAATTTGCAGCGCTCCACGATACCGAATATGGTGTTGCCGTCAATTCGGGTACTGCAGCACTCCACGTTGCTCTGTGGGCGCTTGGTGTAGGCCCGGGAGATGAAGTCATTCTGCCCGTCAACACCTACATCGCCACGGCCGAAGCGGTGAGTCTCTGTGGCGCGACGCCGGTCTTTGTTGACCACAATGACTATTTCAACATTGACGCTTCACAGATCGAATCCGTTATCACAGAGCGAACGAAGGCTGTCATTGCCGTGCACCTTTACGGTCAACCTGCGTGTATGGATCGTATTGTCGAAATCTGCAAGGCGAAGAATCTTGTTCTGTTGGAGGACTGCGCGCAGTCCCATCTTGCTGAATACAAAGGAAAGAAGACGGGCAGTTTCGGCATTGCGGGGTGCTTCAGTTTCTATCCAGGCAAGAATCTCGGGGCCTGCGGAGAAGCGGGGGGCGTCGTGACGGGAGACGAGGCGTTGGCCGCCACGATGCAGCAGCTGAAACAGCACGGTGTGTCCGACAATAAGTACCACCACCACATGGCCGCACACAAC
>JABGOW010000513.1 GCA_018645275.1 Verrucomicrobiota bacterium | reverse complement strand
TGAAAAAGGCGACTCACGACCGTGTCCGAGAGGTCATGGATAGACTCGACTACCATCCCTCTCCTGCAGCACGTGCACTGGCCGGACAGCGAACCTATACGCTCGCCGTTCTCTCCCCCTACGTTGGCGGCGGCTTCTTTGCCGATGTTCTGGTGGGGGCCGATCACGTTGCCGTCGAGCAGGGCTATCATATCCTAACGGCGTTTGCCCACGGACTGACGGACGAGAAAGACCTCGTCACCGGGTTCATCCGCGACCGGAGAGCAGACGCACTGATTGTGCTGAATCTTGATCTGCCGGCAGAGTTCTTGGCCGAGGTTCACACGGCAAAGACCCCGGTTATCTCGGTAGACACCCCTGCTGCAGAACTGGGAGTACCCTCTGTTTCAATTGACAACAAGGCCGGGGCACATCAGCTCATGACGCATATCCTGGAGCATGATCATCGCGACATCATCATCTTCACCGGTCCCGCGATCAGCTATGACAGCAACGAACGACTTGCCGGCTGCCGTGCAGCGGCGGAAGACGCTGGATGCAAGCTACCCCCTAGCCAGATCATTGTAGGAGAATTTACCATCGAGAGCGGACGCAAGCTGATGACGGAACTCCTGGATCGTGGCGGCAAACTCCCGGATGCCATCGTTGCGCTGAACGATGCCATGGCAATTGGAGCATTGGGTGTTATGAAAGAACGCGGATTGACGGCTCCAGAGGATATTGCCGTGACCGGTTTTGATGACTGCGACTCCGCCCCGGTAATTGGCCTGACTACCGTCCATGCCCCGCTCTACCAAATGGGACAAGAAGCGGCCAAACTCGCACTCGCCTCCCTGACACCTGAAGGCCCCGCCGCCAATCACATCATAGTGCCAACCGAGCTCGTCATCCGACAGTCCTGTGGCTGCCAGCCATAGACGTCCGCAACCAGCTGGGCACGATGGAGGTAGCCCCCCTATGGCGGGCCATACGCAACACATTGGTGCCGACTGCACACTTATTGTGAAATCTTCTGCAAAACGAATCGTTTGACAAGAATGGGGCATCGACCGTACAATGATGTAAGTCGTAATCATGCAGAGGCGGGATCGCTAACACTAAAGAGGAGAGGAAAGAATGAAGAAAGTCACGGGTTGGGTAGTACTATGCGCGGTGTTCTCAGTTGCGAGTGTCTCTTTGGGTGGGTATGTAGACGAAGATTGGGATAGTGGGTTTTCTGATGGTGCAGCTCTAGGAGGACAATGGTCGGGATCTGCAATTGTGAGCAATAGTGCCGCCTATCTTGCGTCAGGCACGGCTGCAACAAATACCGTCACGGTGACCCCCGGTGGAGCACCTTCCAAGATTTGGACAGATTTCGATATTACTCCCGCCCTCGGGGTCGAGCCGACTGCCCCCGCAACAAGCGATTCGTCTACGCTCTTCTACTTCAATGCCGATGGCAGAATCGTCGTCTGGAATGCAGGAGAGGATGACTGGAGCACCTGTACTACTGATGTCTGGGGTGGCTCCGTAGATGTGATTGACGCGCAGGTACGCGTTTCCATCTATCAGGACTATACGGACGACACATTCGCGCTGTTCCTTGATGGTCAATGTCTCATTCAGGATGTTGATTTTCCAGCTGGTGCGAGCTCCACTCTCTACAGCAAATTCGTCATTGCTAACACGGACAGCAATGCGGTTGTTGATGATGTCTATGTTCACGTGACAGCGCCTAGTGGTCATACAACCAAGAACGACATCGACCTTGGTCACGCCTCTGACGTTCTTGAAATGGATGAGCTCGGGCACGTTGCAAGGACCCTCTACGTCAAGAATGGTGGCACCCCTGAGTTTGATACGATCTCAGAGGCCGTTGCCGTTGCTCGAACCGGTGATGAGATTAAAATTGGCGCCGCCTATCTCACCACAGACGAACCGGTTGTCCTTTCCAACAACGTAGCGTACGTCTTTAACGGAGCGGCGCTTGAGACAGGCGCCTTTACCGCCAATGGTGACGTGACCTTTGAGAGTAACGCTGATCTCGATTCCTTGGCCATCGCCAACGGTGTCACCGTCACGGGTGCATCTGGAATCGATATTGATGCAGCCGCACTGACGATGGTAGCGGGTGCCCTTCTGGACGTCACAAGCGGATCCTTCTCAGAAGCGGATGCAGGCCTTGAGCTGGAGGGCTCATTCCAGATTGATGGTGGCGACTGGGTAGCCCAAGCGAGCGGAATCGCACCACGCGAGCTCATCATCAACGAAACATTCGAAACCTACGTCGACGGAAAGGGAATTGA
>JABGOW010000389.1 GCA_018645275.1 Verrucomicrobiota bacterium | reverse complement strand
GTCTGACCGGGAACCATTCAGGAAAGGAATCAAACTTTTGCCGTCGATTCCCTTAATCGAAGAGGGCGTTCCACGAGCCGCTTCAACAAATGTGGGCAAGAGATCCAGTGTGCTGATTGGATGGTCATAAACAACGCCCGCCTTGAACTGTCCCGGCCATTTAATGATAAATGGTACACGAATACCACCCTCCAAATGCGTGCCCTTGACGCCGCTGAGCGGCTCGTTATCCGAGGCATTAGCATCTGTAGGTCCGCCGTTGTCATTGCTGAATACTACAAGCGTGTCATCTGCTAAACCAAGCTCTTCAAGTTTACCCAAGACTTTGCCGCATGCTCGGTCCATGGCCAGGGTCATTGCAGCCTGCTTTTTTCGGTTTCCCTTTAACTGAGGGAATTCATCCATATCCTCCTGAAGAGCATGCATGGGACTGTGTACTGCGTTAAAGGCAAGGTAGACAAAGAACGGATCATCTTTGTTTCTCTCTATGAATGCGCAAGCCTCATCGGCGAGTACGTCTGTCAAATAGCCTTCGTGCTCCTTGAAATTCCCGTAATCACGTTCTAACCGGTTTAGAGGATCCTTGGGTTTGCCCTTATATGCAAAATAGCTGCGAGCTCCGCCGCGAAAGCCATAAAACTCATCAAATCCTCTCTTAAGGGGGTGAAAACGGTCGGCGCCGCCCTGATGCCACTTGCCAAGCACAATGCTTCTATATCCAAGGGGCTTCAGGTATTCGGGCAGCATTGTTTGATCGAGCGGCACGCCCATGTCAGCACCACGCAAACCCGACCGGAGGCTCATTGCACCCGGTACGTTGTTCTCTTCAAATCCAAATCGTTGTTGGTACTTGCCCGTCATAAGACCTGCCCGAGAGGGGCCACACACGGATGCAGAAACATATGCGGAAGTAACCCGGATTCCCTGGCGGGCGAGCTGATCCAGGTGCGGGGTTTTGAATTGCCTGCTATTCTGAAATCCAAAATCAGCAAAGCCGGCATCGTCTGCAAAGAGGAGGACGATGTTGGGCTTGCCTAAATCCTCCCGGGCCTCAGCCCATGATCCTACTAACGGGGTGATAGCTACGGCAACCATGATGACCTGGAAGCATCGCTTGTTTAAAAAATGTCTATTCATGTATTGGTTCCTCTTCCTTAAGCGAACGTCGCCATCACGGGCGGCGCACGCCGTACTGTGCATGGGCTGGTTGGTCGTCTGATGTTCTGAAGTATACAACCCTAAATCACGGCGTGGTGACACGATAGTAGGCGTTACTGCTCGGTGGCGAGGGATCGCGCAGGACAAGTGCGTGGCCGCCATTGTTCTCGTATTCCTGCCCGGCAACTATCGTCCCGTCGCTGGAAAGGAGATTGTCGGTACGGTAGAGAGAAAGGCCTTCATGATGAAACCAGCCGATCTCGACGTTGAAGTCCCCATCGCCGTCCATGTAGGCGTCATGGATATACGGGGTATTGATGGCGTCTGCGAGCTTGTTCGTCAGGTTGTCATAGGCAGTCTGCTCCTCACCGCTCAAGGAACCGGAAAGCAGGTTGTTCGCTTCGCGCGGATCGGCCACCATGTCAAAGAGAAGGTCGGAAGATCCTTCGATGCGGATCAATTTGTACTGGCCGTCACGGATAGACCTACCGGAGGTTGTACCGCCAAACAGGATATCCGTTTCCATGAGAATGCAACCATCCGCGGGATGGAACGCCTGGTCTTTTACAATGGGAACCAGTGACCGAGAGTCCTCTCCTCCAATGGTCGGCATGGTTCCTCCCGCCAACTCGAGAATCGTCGCGAAGATATCGGCGCAGTGGACAACCGAATCGTTCGTTCGTCCACCATTAACAACATCGGCGCCATAAATCAGGAAAGGAACGTGAGTGCCTCCCTCATAAAGCGACCCCTTGGCACGCCCAGCGATGTCGTAGGGCCGCTGAATGACATTCGAGTCTGTTCCGTTGTCTCCAAGGAAGATAATCGTGGTGTTATTGGTGTCGACGTGGCTTACCAGCCTGTTGATCTGAAAATCCATCGCTTCGATCATCGCCTCAAAATAGGGGCGCGAATTGGTGGAAATATCTGTTGATGTCCCCGAAAGGTAATCGTAGCTGTGCATGTAATTCGGTGGCTTATGCAGTGCTGTATGCGCTGCATTGAACCCCACCCAGAGGAACCAGTTGTTGGTGTCCTGTGTGTCGATCCAATTCATGGCATCCTCCACGTTCTTGCGCGTGGCATACATGGTCTCATTGGAGGCGACGCCATTCACGACCCGCGTCCAACTGCT
>JABGOW010000562.1 GCA_018645275.1 Verrucomicrobiota bacterium | reverse complement strand
TGTCCAAGCTGAGCCGGAAAATCCCTGGCCTCTCGCCACGTGGCTTCGATGGTGAGTACAAGCAGATAGCGGAGTTGCTGGCGCGTAGGAGCTACATCGACGCCTTGGTTGGTCTGGGTGAATCGAAGGCGCTAGTTCGGCAGGTCCGTGAGTATGCATCGGAGCAACTCAAGGCCGTCCGGCAACGACTGGAAGCGAGTGAATCCGCATTTCGCGATGAACTAGCGCGGCTGAAGGAGAACAGAGGTGTAGCATCAGGGGCGATGGGCATTCTTGGCGCTTTATGTGGTGTGCTCCTCGGTGGACGTGGTTGTTTCGCAGTTATGCACGCGACGGACAGACTGAAGGAGAGACCTCACTTACCTTGGTGGCCGAGGGGGTCAGGCGGCGTGGATCCAGATGTCTGGGGGCTTCCCCTTGGGCTAGCCGTTTTCCTCGGCACAATCGTGGTGACTGGTGGCGGTCTGGCCGCAGTCGGCTGGGTTCTGGGTCGGCAACGCTCTTCGACGAGTAGCGAAGCCCTTCAGGAAGCCCAGAAGGCAGGCGAAGTTCTGCCGGGGGTAGTCCGGGGGCTTGAGGCGTTGCATCTCTCCGGGACTGAGTGTGGCACAGCAGATCTGCCGATACCTGAGGTGGACCCCAAGTCAACGACCAACGGCCTGGGAAGCTAGGGTTGAGTGGCCCTTGTCTTCCCAGGCCCATCTGGGCCTTCCTTGGGCGGAGACCCGCCCGAAGCGAGAACGGACCTTTGAAAGTTCGTCGGAACGGCAGGATGTTGACGGTGTGAGCGATCCCCTCGGTTGGCTGATGGAACGACAGCTGGAGGAACCACCATGTCATCGCGCCGAATCGATCTGCGAGGAATGGACCACCCGGAATGCAGGAAGTGCCGGGGAACCTGGCGCAAGGAGAGCGAAGGTGAGGGGCTGTGCCACGCAGTGCAGTCCGTTCACGATGGCCTTCCCGTGCGTTGCGTTGGTGAGTGGTCCTACGATAAGATCTACCGACTCGTCCAGTATTTCGGCATCTTCACGAACGGCATGAAGCACAAATGGCAGGGGAAGCTCAACTACATTGAGCTTTGCAGCGGTCCTGGACGGTGCGTGTTCCGAGAGTCCGGTGAAGAGGTGGATGGCACCGCCTTGGCAATCGCTCGGCACCCTTCGTTCCCTGTCCTCAGCAACGCCATCTTCATCGACCACAGTGTTCCCGTTGTGGATGCCTTGCGCCAACGCCTCCAGGCCGTTACAGGGGGGACTGACTGCCGGGGCCGAGCGGTAGTGGGTGACTTCACGGACCTATCGGGATTGAGGAAGGTCTTGGAGGGATTGCCCAGCCACCATCTGAACCTGGTATTCATCGACCCCACGGAGTGTAATGTGCCCTTCGAGACAATCAGGTTGGTCGCAGACTCACTGCGATCCGTAGACCTCATCATCAACGTGGCGGTTGGTACTGATGCCAACCGGAACTTGGCAAGGGCCATACTTGAGCCATCTTTCGCGAACGCTCGACGGAAGTACGCTACCTTTCTGGGGAGCGAGGCGTTCTTCCTGGACAGCAGTAGTCTGGAGTCTGCGAGAATCGGAGACCACCGAGCGTTACGCGAGGCGTTCCTGGGTGAGTACGTGAAGGCGCTGGGACGGCTAGGATTCTCCCATACCGACACCAAGACCGTCAGGAACTACTACCACCTGCTTTTTGCGTCACGAAGCGAGAGGGGACTGGACTTCTGGCACAAGGCAAACCGCATAGAGCCGGATGGTCAGAAGACATTCGACTTCCTCTAGATAGGCGAGAAATGGCACAAAAATCGGCAATCGAGTGGACTGAGACGACGTGGAATCCCGTGACTGGATGCACGAAGGTCAGCACGGGATGCGAGAACTGCTACGCGGAGCGCTTAGCCAAGAGACTCAAGGCCATGGGGCAACCCAACTACCGGAACGGGTTCCGCGTCACCTGCCATGACCACGCGCTGGGATTGCCGCTCACATGGAAGAAACCGCAAACGGTCTTCGTGAACTCGATGAGCGACCTGTTCCACGAAGCTGTGCCCCTAGAGTTCATCCGCAAGGTGTTCGAAACGATGAACTCAGCGAAACAGCACAGGTTCCAGGTCCTAACCAAACGTTCGGGCAGGATGCGTGAACTTGCATCCGAGCTAAAGTGGACCGACAACATCTGGATGGGCGTGACAGTCGAGACGGCGGATTTGGTTGCTCGGCTGGATGACCTTCGACATGTCCCCGCAAGTGTGCGGTTCGTGTCCTTCGAACCCCTCCTCTCTCGGCTTG
>JABGOW010000209.1 GCA_018645275.1 Verrucomicrobiota bacterium | reverse complement strand
GGCCAAAGTAGAGCAGCGGCTGGTGTTGACCGCGCCAAAGGGAGCCTGACGGTGTCGAGGAGCCGAAGGCGGCTCGGCCTCCGGAGTTCACCGAAGGCAGGTCGGCAAAACCCGATGGGTGCGGCCCGCAAAGGGAACAGAAGCACTGTCGATGGAGGTCTCGAACTGGCTCGAAGAGGGTTGCCATATGGTGCCGTTTTCGGCTTCAGGGGTGCCGTTTTGAGCCATTCCGGCGACCTTCTTTTCTGTGCTGAAGCTTGGCCGTATCGGATACTTTCGTGCTCAAGACACGGGAGAAACCACGATTCTGAGCACAAACAGCAAACCCGTCCGATCCCTCTGGGGAGGGCTACGTCGGACATCGGTGCATACACGCTCGAACAGTCCCAACAGGCATCCGTTGCCTAGCGCTTGGTGAACATGGGTAGTGCTGGCGTGCCCTCTGCAATCTGACGGCGAGAGCTGCCTCTCGCAGTTGGGAAGTGAACCGATTCCCCACACTCACTTCTGGCAGGCCATCTGGCACTATCCGGCCCCCGACTCGGCTTCCCGTTCGCCGCTCGGGCCCTATCAGCCCGCAGGACTCCGCACAGCCAGAGATAGCCCTCCCCAGAGGGCTAACGGCCCAAACAGGCCAGAATGCAGGCGTTCGTCGCTGCCCATGGTAGCAGTGATCGATCCAATCCTAACTGTTGTTTTGGCCCGTCAGTATTCGGACGATATGTTGCAGGTCAGGTGAGGGGGAGGGGAGAGTACGGATGAACGCGAGCGCTTCGCCAATCCTGGTCTGTGCAGCAGGGGTGTTGGCGTCTTGGGCAATGCTGATGGCTTCGATGGCCTTGAGTTGTGCCTCTTCGCCAATGTGAACGTAGTACTTGTCGATGATGTCGCTGGCCGCACCCAGGATGGACTGGGTCACGGCTTTGGGGACGCCTGCCTCTGCACAATGGCTGGCAAAGCTGTGGCGAAGGCTGTGGAAGCCATAGACGGTGACGCTTTTCTTTCTCCCGGGCACTTTGACGGAGGGCTTGAGTCCGATACGGCGGATCACTTTGAGCACATCCATCGTGATGAAGTTCACCCCTACGCATTTCCCTTTCGGGTCCTTGGCCTGATATCTCTCGGCAATGCTGGGAAGAACGTAGCCCGTCGTCTGCCATTCGTGTGCAGTGAGCAATGTGGCAAGGAGTTCCTCCGAGACGGGGATTGTCACTTCCTTCCCGGTTTTGAATTGCTTCACCCAGATCCGTTGCCGTTTCAGGTTGACCTTTCCCCATTGGAGGAGGGCGCAGTCCTTCAGCCGTTGGCCGGTGAACATGCCGAGATGAAACAGGACGCGTAGCTCTGCCTTGTCCCGAGCCCTGAACCCCGGGTCGTCCAGGGCTTCCAGAAGTGCCTGTTCCTGCTCCTTGGTGAAGGACTCCCGGCGCACTGCGTTCTCCTGCTCCTCCCTGGCCTTGCGCATAAGAGACGAACTGCCAAAGGGGCTGTCTCCGGTGTAGTGCTCCGAGAGCGTGGAGAATACCTTCTTGATGCGCCGTATCTTCCGGTTGTGCGTGTCAACCGCGATGGACTGCTTGCGCAGTTCATTGGCGAACTGAGCGGCCATGTGTGGCGTGACGTCGTCAAGCCGGATGCCGGGACCAGCATGCTCGACGAAATCCCTCCATGTTGCCCGATACGACTCCCGTTCTGATACGGTCGAGGGGGTCGCTCTATCAGGATGCGACTCGTAGACCTGCCATGCATCCCCCAAAGTGAGGGTGTGGTTCTTCTGCCCGAAGTTGACGTGGGCAACATGCGCAGCCACGACATCAAGGGACGGAGCGTCCACTACAGCAACCATCTTCTCGGCCTTTGCCGTTGCCTCTTTCAGGTTGCGCGTCTGGAGGCTGACCGCTTTGCGGTGTCCGTTCACTTGGTAACGGAAGTAGTACGTCCCACCTTCCTGTTTCTGGTAGATGGTGCCACGTTTCAGCCGGTGCGTCTTCCCAGCCATCTCTCTGAATCCTGTTTGTTGGGGCCAATCGAACTCATGTAGCGCAACGAAAAACCCATATTTTGGGTATCCGTGGCTCACTATGCCCCAATATAGCCAGAGAGCGGGGTGTCTCAATCGTCAAGTGGTACTCTGTGCCACCTTTTTGCTGCACCTGCGGCGGCTTGCCCGCCTTTTTGTTTCTTTTAATCACTTGCCTTGCAAGTAATTAAGGCTTGTTGTGCGTATCAATCTAGAGGGTGAGGATGGTGGAGGCGGGGGGAGTCGAACCCCCGTCCTGGAGAAGCGTCAACAAGGG
>JABGOW010000519.1 GCA_018645275.1 Verrucomicrobiota bacterium | reverse complement strand
CGCCGGATACCCGGCCCATCTCAGAAGTCAACACACCGCCAGGAAGACCCAACTCCGCCCCCGCCGCCCCCGCAACGGATTCCTACCGCACTCCCGGAGACGGGAGATGACGGCAGCAAACCGCAGTGCCAAATGAGAACCCCCTTCCTCTCCCTACGAGGAAGCCCGGAAGGAATGCTCCCGCATGACACCCCCAGGTGTTTCAACTGCATCTCTGTCGCCTGCGTCGACAGAGATGCACTTCGAACACCTGCCCTGACTATGAAGGCCCCGGCGGCAGCGCGGCGCAGGGCACTCACGGACATGTTGCCCAAGGGCGAACATCACCGCGAGCCATGAACACGGTTGCCCCTGCACATTCGGCTGGTGGCAACCGTGTTCATGGACAGCCCCACACCGCACAAGCCGCCCCCGGAAGAACCCCCGGCCTATCGGCCCCCAAAAGGAAAGCGGGCAGTCGAAATCCAGACGCTGTCCTCGTAAACTCCGGGAGCGTCTGGATTACCACTGCCCGCTTGCTGTATATCGGCCGCATGCTGTCTGCGTCAACCGTGCCGCCGGGTTCGTGGCCCTGTCGCCCTTCCACGCCCCGCCGTCCCGTTTGCCGCAGCCAGCATCCCGCCGGATAGCCACCCCTTGAGCCTTTCGCCCCTCAAGGGGCGGGCTCGTTGCTTCTTCTCGGCGCGCGGCTCGCGCGCGGGGGAGCGCCTGAAGAAGAAGGCAGGGGGCGTTGCCCCCAAGACCCCCTTATTGCGCGCGCGATTTCGGCCGCCGCATTTCACATCCAACGGTGGTGCAAGAGTCCAACCGCCGTTTTGCATCCCAACCGTGTTTCCCAAAAGAGCCCCGTCGGGCGCTCTCGCGCCCACGGCCGTGCGGGCCCGCCAAGCTTACCCGCACTGGGGTCGCCGCTGGCGCGGCTTCGCGGAAGGCTCCTTGATGTCGCCCGACGTCACCGCGCCGCACAAGGTTAACAACCCAGCGCTCAACGACGATCTCAAGATGAAAACGTCATCCTTGTCTTTCCCTGTGTAATTCGATAAACATAGACCAATTCAGTGCCTGGGTTGCAGAGCCAGAGGAATAATCATGAACAGAGAACCGTGGTCCTCAGTCGAAGAAGTGGCTGAGCACTTGGGCATCAAGCGGGAAACCGTGTATGTCTGGATAGAGCGCAAGGGCATTCCTGCGCGAAAGGTCGGACGCCTGTGGAAGTTCAAGTTGAGTGAGGTCGATAAGTGGGTGAACTCGGGGAAAGCCGGTGAACGAAATGCCACAACAAGCTGACACACCGTTCGAACTCAAGTTCGCAGGTCGCGACATTCGGCCTGCGGCAGTCCGAGCGCGTGACCTTGCAGAAGTCATTAACTCTTTCGATGACATGCTCTCCACATCCATTCTTTCAGAGAATCCGGATGTCCGGCGCGAGGATTTGGTCATCAGTTTTGTCCACATCGAGGACGGGAGCGTCCACCTCCGGTTTCTGCCGAACCTTCGACCACTCGCCCTCGTGGCTCTGCAAACCATCGCCACCGCAGTTTCTACCGGGGAATTCCACGGAGTCCCACGCCACTCAGTCAAATGCTTGAAGACTATCCAGACATTCACGCGCCGCCACGGCTGCACTGCTGAATTGCGCGATCACGTTGATGCCGCCACCCCACTGGCAACCATAGACCAGGATACTGATATTGCGGAATTGCCTTTCCTCGAGGGTGAAACAACTCTGTTTGGTGAAGTTCTTCGCGTCGGTGGTCGTACACCCCGCGTCATGTTCCGCCTTTCAGGTGATAGTGTTCTCTATTGCGACGCGACATATCCGGTTGCCAAGGTGCTGGGTGAGAAGCTCTATACTTGGGTCTGCGTCAAAGGGGCGGCCAAGTGGAATCCTGAAACCCTTGCAACGGAAGAGCTTTCCATCAGGGAGATCATATCTTCCCCATCTGAAGCCCTCACGGGGACTATGGACAAGTTGTCGCGCGTCTGTTCCCGATTTTACGCTGATGTTACCGATATCCCGGCGTATGTCTCATCCATCCGCAGCACTGGATTGGAGGTGGCATCATGACGATCTGCCTGGATACACATGTTCTCATATGGGGCATTAAGGAGCAGGCGGAACCGGGTCAGGAAGCGATGATTCCTCGCGCAAAAACATATTTTGCACACCTGCAAAAAAACAGTGCCCAAGTCCTACTGCCAGCAATCGTTGTGGCCGAGCTGCTAATGCGCATCCCCCCTGAACTCCACAGCACTGTGACAAACCTGATGCACGGTTCTTTCCACGTAGCACCTTTT
>JABGOW010000560.1 GCA_018645275.1 Verrucomicrobiota bacterium | reverse complement strand
CTCCTGCCATACCGCCGTATTCCTCACAGGTAGCGAAACCGCATCTATTATTCTGTCAATGCGCCGCCAGTATAGCAGGACTGGGGGAGAGCACCATAGACAAGCTACTTCATTCTCGCTTTTCTCGTATCAATGGCTGGGACATTCCATTGCCATCGCAGACCATTGTAGCGTATTCATGATGACCTCGCAGGAGGCCACGGGTCCGGCACTTTGGTTATCGGGCGCCTAGGTCTTCTGCAGGAGAGCCGCCTCCAGTGCATCTTGAACGCCTCCTTGTGCCGTGGAACCACGGTCACGGGTAGAACTTCCAAGCCGGTCGGGACCCGGGCTCGAAGTCACTAGGGCAAGATGGTGATCGGACGGACTACTGCAGGTCATCGGCTCCCAATGAAACCCAGAGACGGTTCTCGTCGACTATTTCTCTAGGACAGGTTCTTCAGCAGATTTGGTCTTGTAGTCGCTCATCGTATCGAATTTGGTCGAACAGGCGTCAGGATTGACCCCCGCTGGACAACACCAGATGCTGACTACACTGGAGAAGTAGGACCACGCAACATGGCACGCTGGAAGCTTCGCCCATGCTGTTCCCTTCAGGCCGCACATTTTGCATGCGTTGTTCACACAAGCGAGGTCATCGTTGGCACAAGTCTTGACGAAGAGGCAACCTGCCGCACGCGGCCCTTTGGCCACTGCCTGGCCCAGGTTCGGTGGCACACTCTTCGGCAGCGAACTACAGCCCAGAAGTACTGCTAAGCCCGTGACAATCGTGAAACAAACAAGATTCCTGAACATATGCTCCTCCCTGCTCTTGTGCGAGTCGCAGCCCATTGCATCGTACAATCGGTCTCAACTCGCAACTTTGCATCTGTGTCGGTTGCGCATCTCTACCAGAGCATTATTCCACCCTGACCAGCGGCGTGGGCATAGTAGAGACGAACGCGCAGGTAGTAGGTGCGGCCCTTAATCAACCGCATCCGAATGCTCGCATTGGTAACCCAACCACTGTCGTCGTCTCCTTCGAGAAAGACCGGCGTGCCGTTGTCATCTTCGAACAGTACCATCACAGTATCCATGGCACCGAAGGTCTGCATGACGTACTTTCGACTCATCTCGGGCCGAATGACGAAATCGAGTTGCTCGCCAGCAGAAATCTGAAGCACCTGGGACATGAACGGTTCTAGCGCCACTGCCGGCTGGGAGGACTCGGGTGGATAGAACTTGCGTACTTCGCCGATATCCACTGAGGAGAGTCCCGGAGCCGGAAGTAAGGGCTCAGTCTGGTACTTTTCGGGAGTAGCGATCAGGCCCGCCGCAAACTGGTAATGCATGATCGAATCCCGGTCCCAGCCGGACCCTGCCACTGCTGTCGGGGTGATCTTGCGCAAAACATTGTAGTATGTCTTCTGCTGCGACCAGTTGTTGGGGTACCCGCCGAAATAGGCGTATACTGCAGCTTCGTCCCAGACTATCCCTGCGATGGGATTCTGATGCTCGTGAGGGAAGCCAAGTGCATGCCCGATCTCGTGCAATGCTGTGTCCCTGCCGTATGGAGAGGTTAGGTCCCAGCCGAAGTTCATGGTTCGTTCCAGAGGATCGGAGACCATATCGATACAATCTCGGCCCACGTACGACCATGATCCGCCTGGCTCGAAAGCAATGCGGACCTCTGCATCGTTCGGAGCCGTCACCTCCTCGAACTTGAGTCCAATCTCCAGAGCCTTCCACTCATCAAAGGCGTCCCGTACTACACTCCTTTGAGGTTCCTCTCCGCTCCAAGAGGTGGGATTCTCCAGGAAGTGGTAGTGGAGTACCGTCTTGTTGACCCACTTCTTCTCGACGTAGCGAATAAGAGCTTCCCGATTGGGGTCGATATCCTCGGCCAGCGGTCTGTCGGGCACGGCTGGCAAGCCACAAAAGCCTGTGGAATCATCGTGCTCCTGGCAAGCGCCGTTTTCCATTTCTTCTTTCTTCATAGCAACTGCCTCCCAAGGTTATGCTAGTCGTTTGATGATGCCAACAGTACCTATGCCAGGAACACATTGGGTGCTCCTTAAAAAAATACTCTGTTCGTCTGTGAGTTCGAGAGAAGCATAGCAACTAAAGGGAAGCTACACAAGTGCAACAATCTTCAGTGTCAAGAGGTTGGCATTAGGAGAAGCTAGGAAGCAGTATAATCAAAGTAAGAAGGCACATCGGGCGCAGCGCTGGAAGCCGATCGTCCACGTCATTGTCTCTCGTCGAAAAGGGCCTGCAAAGGGAGGGGCGCGCGCTCCTAGTCCTGAATACTCAATAACACGGTGTCTTCG
>JABGOW010000179.1 GCA_018645275.1 Verrucomicrobiota bacterium | reverse complement strand
CTGTATTCAAAGGTGTCAGGCCCAGACTACGCTCTTGGGAAATCCGGATATAGCCGTTTTTCAGTAGGGGTACCCCAGGCCCTGGGGTGCCCCCGACGCCTGGGATAGGCCAGGGCCTGGCCTACCCCTACAAGGCACCACCTCCAGAAAAGCGCTATTTTTGAGAAGTTACATGAGATCAAGCTCAAAGAAGTGATTGATCTACACGTGGATTGGATGTGCGCTCACCGTGCGCAAGGAACACAAGACAGCCAATATGACATCGTGAGTCTTACAATGTGCGGCAGCATCACTCGCACAGCCAAACGGGCTAGACCGCTGGCTGATGGATGAAGCTGTCATCCTGCAGGAGTGACTGAATCGCGTCCAGTGCGCTGGTCGCGTCGACACCGGATGCCGTAACGGTGATCTGGCCCGACTGGGGTGTCCCCAGTGTCATGAGCCCAACCGTGCTTTTGCCATTCACGGTCTTGGGCCCGTGACTTACAGATACGTCGGCCATGAAATCGCTCGCCGTTCGCGCAAGCATAGCGGCAGAGCGAAGATGCAGCCCGTGTTCGCTATCAATCGTCATGTCACGTCTCAATGTCGTATCCATCACCCGCTCCCCCGTGGGTCACTCAATCCAAATTGGCAAAAAGAAGTGGGGAGACTACAGTGGGTTTCTAGAAACATCAACGGCGTTTTCTACTTTCTTTGCGCACCCCCGCAGGCCACTGGCTCTGCAGGGGCCGATTCAAGCCCACAACACTCCGAGGCAAACCTTTTGACACTCAAATCCTGAGCATGCTACTTTTCACTAGCAGCTTGGGCGTCACGCGTATAGACCGGGACAGACACCGTTTGCGGAGAAGGGCATCATATGAGCCGGATGATCGTCAACGATACTGAGATCCAGAACGCGGATATCTTCGAGATCATTCTCGAGAATTTCCCGGACATCATCCACTCGATCAACGAGAACGGTGACATCGTTTTCACCAACCGGGCGGCCCAGACGCTACTGGGGTATTCCCGGGCAGAGCTTCTCTCAATGAACATCCGCCAACTCTATGCCCCTGACATCCTCGAAGCGGTTGAAGCCGGCTTCACCGACCTGAAGAGCAAAGGTGACAAACGTGTGGAGAGTGTGCTCGCGAGCAAGACCGGAGAACGGATTCCTGTCGAGATTCGCTCCTTTAGCATCTACGACGACGCGGGGAACTTCCTGCGAACATTCTCGATTTTACGCGACATTCGCAAGATCAAAGTGCTTGAAGACAACCTCATCCATGCAAGCCGCTTGGCGGCGATAGGCGAGCTGGCATCGGGAGTCGCCCACGACATCAACAATCCGCTGACGATCGTGCTGCTCTCCAACGAGCTGCTGATGCGCAGCCTCAAGGAGCTTGACGGTGCGACCCCCGATCAGATCGAACGCTCCACCCATTTTGCCGCAGATGTCCAGAAGGCCGCCGAGGCTATCCAGAAGCTGGCGGACCATCTCCGAAACTTCTCGCGAGGAACGGCAGAAGCCCATGAAGAGCTCGACATGGCAGCGGTGCTCAGTGACGCGCTTTTCATGACAGCGAGCAAGGTGAAGCGGAGCCGAACAGACGTGGTTTGCGATATTCCGAAGGAGCAATACCACATTGTGGGTAGCCCAAATCGCCTGGAGCAGGTCTTCGTGAATCTCATCGCCAACGCTTGCGATGCCCTTGAGGATCAGGCCGACGCAGAGCTCGTCATTGATATCGCTTCAGCAGAGCACGACGGGGTAGCGTGCTGGGAGTGCCGTATTGCTGACAACGGCCCAGGCATTCCGGAAGAGCATCTTGGCGACATCTTCAACTCGTTCTTCACGACAAAGCCCAAAGGGAAAGGTACGGGGCTTGGGCTGTCAATCTCACGCGGGATCGCACGCGACCATAAGGGCGACATTACCGTGGAGACGTCCCCCGAAAACGGCACTACATTCTCCGTCTTCCTGCCTTGTTCGAACGGATAGACGACCACCGCACCAGGCCTGAAATACGACAAATGCAGCCGTTTTTCGTTCGAAATTGCCCCAAATGCTCATTTTCTGCTTTCCTATTGGACATGCATCGGTATAGTTCTGTCGCCTTCTGAGTGCCTTTCCTGCAAGAAAAGGGATGCCATGATATCGTATGTGTTGATCGTCATCGGGGCCGTTCTGGTCAACAATTTCGTTCTAACCCGATTTCTTGGAATCTGCCCCTTTCTCGGCGTCTCGAAGAAGCTAGGCACGGCGCTTGGCATGTGCGGGGCGGTCATATTCGTAATGACAGCCGCCTCCGCCGTCACCTGGGCACTGCAGCACAAGATCCTGAATCCCCTCGGCCTTGGCTACATGCAAACGATCGCCTTCATCCTGGTCATTGCTTCGTTCGTCCAGCTTGTTGATATTGCCATGAAGAAGTCCGCGCCCAAACTCCACGGAGCCCTTGGGATCTTCCTGCCCCTGATCACAACGAACTGTGCCGTTATGGGTGTGGCCGTTCTGAACGTACAGCTCAAGTACAGCTTCATCAAAGCGGTCGTCTTCGGCTTTGCCGCCTCTCTTGGCTTTGCCCTCGCACTCATTATTTTCACGGGGCTGCGGGAGAAAATTGATCGTGCCAACCCTCCCCGTGCATTTCAGGGCGTTGCGATTGCCCTGGTAACGGCAGGTCTACTCAGTCTGGCTTTCATGGGATTCGCCACGCTCGTTAAATAATGGATATCAACAACATACTTATCACTTCCGGAGCGATCGGCGGCGTAGGCCTCACCTGCGGGACCGCTTTGGCGCTTGCGGCAAAGTTCCTGGCGGTTAAGGAAGACCCTCGCGTGGAAGCCATGGACGAGATTCTCCCCGGCGCAAACTGCGGTGGCTGTGGATTTGCGGGCTGTGCGGACTATGCAAAGGCGGTCGTCCTTGACGGAGCAGCGATCAATCTGTGCGCACCAGGGGGGAACGAGGTACTTGAACTCATCGCAGAAGCCATGGGGCAGGAAGCCTCCGCCGAAGAGAAGAGGGTTGCCGTCGTCATGTGCGCGGGGGACTCCGAAAAAGCCCCACGCAAACATCTCTACAATGGGGTCGCAGACTGCACGGCTGCCGCCGCCGTGGCCGGTGGCGATAAGCTCTGCAAATACGGATGCCTCGGCTATGGGAGCTGTGCACGCGTCTGTCCATCTGGGGCAATCGAATTCAAGAATGGCGTGGCCATCGTGCACCCGGACCTCTGCATCAGCTGCAGCGCCTGTGTTCGCGCCTGTCCCCGCAACCTGATAAAAATGGTCCCCGTCAGCAAGACCATCCACGTAGTCTGCAGCTCAAAGGACAAAGGTCCGATCGTGAAGAAAGCCTGCCAAGTGGGGTGCATCGGATGCCGCATGTGCCTCAAACTCGCCGGTGATGCTTTCGAAATGGAGGGTTTCCTTGCCCTGCGAAACTACGACATCCCTGTCGAGAACGAGCTGATTGTCGAGAAGTGTCCCGGCAAGTGCATCGTGAAGTGCGGTGCATCTGAAGCCCCCTCCCCTGAAGCGACGGAGCCTACCCCATCAGAGCCCTCCACCGAACCGGCTGAAGCAACGACTGAAGGGCAGACGTAACGATGAAAGCGACGAAAGCCAAGTTCAAGTTTGATGGCGGCATACATCCCGCCTACCACAAGGAGCTCGCACGCGACAGAGCGATCGAGACCATGCCCATCCCCGCGCTCTTACGCGTTTCCATGTCCCAACATCTCGGCGCACCGGCGAAGCCCCTCGTCAAGAAGGGTGATACGGTCAAACGTGGCCAATGCATCGGAGAAGCGGCCGGCTTCATTTCAGCAGCCGTGCATGCTCCAACGTCCGGAACCATCAAGGAAGTCGGCACCGCCCCCACCGCAATGGGGACGAGCGCAGCCTTTATCGCAATCGAGCCCGACGGCGAGGATGCCTGGATCGAGGGGCTGGAAGGCATCGCCGATTGGCAGAACGCCGATACCAAGGCGCTGATTGCCAAAGTTGCAGCTGCCGGCATTGCCGGAATGGGCGGAGCCGGTTTCCCCACAAACGTGAAGCTCTCACCACCTCCGGACAAGCCGATTGACACGTTGATTCTCAACGGCGCCGAGTGCGAGCCCTACCTCACGGCCGATCACAGGCTTATGGTCGAGCATGCAGAGCAGATTTGGACGGGATGTCAGATTGTCCGCAAGGTACTGGGGGCAAAGCACGTCCATATTGCTATTGAGGACAACAAACCTGAGGCCATTGCCGCCATGGAGCAGGCAATGGAAGGCGCAGACGACGATGCCTCCATCAGCATTCTGAAAACCGAATACCCACAGGGCGCGGAAAAACAGCAGATCTACGCAACAACTGGCCGCGAGGTTCCCTCTGGAGGACTCCCCATGGACGTGGGGTGTGTCGTTGAGAACGTGGGCACCACGCTTGCGGTGTGGGATGCCGTCGTCAATGGCAAACCGCTGACAGAACGCGTCACAACCGTGACCGGAATGCCCGTGTCCGAACCCAAGAATGTTCTGGGGCGCATCGGCATACCCTATTCCGATCTACTGGACTTCTGCGGCGGACTGAAGGCCGACGTTGCCAAGATCATCTCCGGCGGACCCATGATGGGGCTCGCACAACCGGGACTTGACGCGACGACAACAAAGACAACCTCTGGTCTGCTCTTTCTCGCACCGCAGGAGACGCAGACGTTCCGCTCCATGCCTTGCATCGCCTGTGGACGATGTGTCGGGGCATGCCCCATGTATCTCGTTCCCGCTGAACTGAGCCAGATGCTTGAGGCTGAGGACTACGAAGCTGCAGAAGAACTCAACGTTTTGGACTGCATCGAGTGTGGATGCTGTGCCTTTGCCTGCCCCGCCCATCGGCCGTTGGTACAGCACATGAAGCAGGGCAAATCAAAAGTGATGCTCAAGCGCAGACAGGCCCAGAAGAAATAGTTAGAGACCCGAATATGGCTGAACAGGACACAACGAAATACATCGTCAGCACCAACCCCCACGCGCATTCGGGGGATTCCGTGCAGCGGATCATGCTGGACGTCATTATTGCGCTAATCCCTGCTACGCTTCTGAGCTTTCACTTCTTCGGCTGGCACGCCGTTCGCCTTGTGACCGCGTGCGTGGTCGGCTGCGTAGGAATCGAAGTCATCTGCCGCAAACTGATGGGCCGCGACCTTGGGATTACGGACCTCAGCGCAGTTGTTACCGGGCTGCTGCTTGCATTCAATCTTCCGCCATCACTTCCCTGCGGAATGGCTCTGGTTGGATGCGTCTTTGCCATCGCCATTGCCAAACAACTTTTTGGCGGCATTGGCTACAACCCGTTCAATCCCGCATTGATCGGCCGAGTAGCCCTGCTCATCTCTTTCCCAGTCGCCATGACCAAATGGCACGCCCCCCTCAACACTGCCCGCTGGGCGGCTCTAAACTGGGTTGACGGCACGACCACAGCGACACCGCTGGGTGCCGTGAAGACCGCCATCAGCATGGGCCAGCCCTCTCCCGTGGCCTGGGGCAACACCAGCATGTTGAACTACATGCTTGGCAACATGAGCGGCTGCATCGGCGAAGTCTCCGCCCTGGCACTCATTGTCGGGGGGCTCTACCTCCTTTACAGGCGCTGCATCTCCTGGCACATCCCCGTCGCCTACATCGGCACCGTGGCAGCGTTTGCAGCCATCCTGCGAATCCTCCAGCCAGACGCAAACATGCCGGTGCTCTTTCATCTCCTCAGCGGAGGTTTGATGCTCGGCGCAATCTTCATGGCAACCGACATGGTGACCTCACCGCTAACGAAGAAGGGCATGCTCGTTTTCGGTATTGGGTGCGGGCTGCTCACCATGGTCATCCGCCGCTGGGGCGGCTACCCCGAGGGCGTGAGCTTCGCGATCATTCTCATGAATGCCATCACACCGTTGATCAACCGCGCAACACGGCCCCGCGTTTTCGGGCGGAAGTCGGTGAGAGCATGAAAGAAACGCTTCGCCTGATCCTAACCGTCACGATCATCTGCAGCTTGGCCGGCGCGCTGCTCGCAGGCGTCAACTCGTTGACCAAGGAGCGGATCCAAGACGTCAACCGAAACAAGAAACTCTCCGCCATTCAGGAGGTACTCCCCCCCTGCGACAACCAGCCCGATGCCAACGCGTGCGTGGTCGAATACGGCGGGCGCAACTGGACTTTTTTCGTTGCGCGCAATGGAGGCGCTTTTGCAGGTGCCGCCGTAGAAACGAGCTCGTCGGCTGGCTATGGGGGTGACATTTCACTGATGCTTGGGATCAACGCCGAGAACAAGACCCAGGCAATCGCCATCCTGGGGCAGAAGGAGACGCCGGGGTTGGGTGCCAATATTGAGGGCGATGACTTCAAAGGGCTCTTTGCCGGGAAGGCGCTGGCCACTTCCAACTGGGCCGTTGCAAAAGATGGCGGTGAGATTGACCAGATCACGGCGGCCACCATCTCCTCACGCGCCGTTACCGAAGCGGTGAAGGCGGCAATAGATGCTTATCTGGCAAATGAAGAAGCCATAGAGCAGACTGGCGGTAACTAATGCGATTCTGGAAAGAGCTGATTAAGGGCGTGTGGGCAGAGAATCCAATCTTCCGGCTTGTGCTGGGCATGTGCCCCGCTCTCGCGGTGACAACGTCGCTTGAGAACAGCCTGGGGATGGGCGTTGCAGCCACCTTTGTTCTCGTCTGCTCAAACGCCGTCATCTCCACGATTCGAAATCTAATTCCCAACAAGGTCCGTATCCCCTGCTTTATCGTCGTGATCGCAACGTTCGTCACCATCGTCGACCTTGTGATGAGCGGATTCGCCCCGGCACTACACGCCAATTTGGGGCTCTTCATTCCACTGATCGTTGTCAACTGCGTCATTCTAGGGCGCGCCGAAGCCTTCGCTTCGAAACACCCAATCATGCTTTCAATCGCCGACGGCATCGGAATGGGCCTTGGGTTCACACTGGGGCTCAGCATTCTCGGGGGCTGCCGTGAAATTCTCGGAGCCGGAACGCTGACCGTCTGGCAGGGCATTCCACAGCTCTCAATCGGCGGCTTCAAGCCCATGGTTCTCATGATTCTTGCGCCGGGCGGTTTCATTGCACTTGGCTGCCTACTCGCGCTCATGAACTATGTCCAGGCCGAGACCGCCAAGCGCAAAGGCAAGACGATCCCCCCCCCTGCCAACCTGGACTGTCGACACTGCACAATCTGCAAGTTTGGCAGCTAGGCGGCCCCTGTGCAGGGCGAATCACGGAGGCCCAAACCGTGCGGCAGACTTGCATTCCTGAATGATCGGTGGCACACTCCGTTCCATGATGGAGAGAACAACAGACGGCGCCGTTGCGCGGCAGTCTTTTCCCAAAGCGGACCGACCAATCCGTGTCCTCGTTCTGGATGATGAGGCCGCGCTTCGGGATCTCGTGCAGCAAACGCTGGTTCGTGCGGGCTGCGAAGTCACGACGGCCGCCGAAGGCGGCGAGGGGCTGCAAGCCCTGTTGAGCAAGCGCTTCGATGTCGTCGTGTCGGACCTCATGATGGAGCCGATGGACGGTATCACGTTCCTGACCGAAGCGCTCCGAATCTGGCCCTGGATGGGGGTTGTTGTCTTCAGCGGATTCATTCAGGAAGACATCCGCGAGCGGGCAGGTAAGATCGGTGTGACCACAATTCTGGAAAAGCCGATCTCGTTCCGAGACTTGGCAGAGAAAGTCATCGAGGAAGCCAACGGGATGCAGGCGCGCATCACTGGCGGAGACCAAGTAACACTGGATCATATTCAGTATGAACTGAGCATCCTTCGCGAAATCACAAAGGCGGCCATCGAAGCGAGCAGCCTGCCGCAAGCCCTACGTGACCTCAGTGAGAGTCTTGGACAGAGCCTTCCGTCCTTGGCCGCAGGCATCCTGAGCCTGGAGGACGAACCCTCGGACTCCATTCTCGTCCTTTCCGTTCGCGCTCCGGTGACGGAAGCATTTATCAAGCAGATGGAGCTCAGCATCCGCAATCGTTTTCGCCTTCTGGTAGGCAAAGAACTACCAGAAGCGTTGGAGGTGGAACTGCAGGGCGCTGCACTCTCGGATGCGGGAACGCCAGAGGCCGTGAACGTCTTCAGCGTCCCAATCGTCAGCGGCGGCAGAGTGAGTGGAATGCTGGCGCTTGCTCCACCAACGGACTACACGTACAACGAGTCCGACATGTCGTTTCTCTACCACGCGGCAAACCATCTCACAACGGTGCTGATCGCTTTCCAGCGCATCCGCGAGCTCGCCGTACGCGACGAACTCACGGGACTGTACAATCGCCACCACCTCCAGGACGAGCTGACCTCAGTGTGGCAGATGGCCAAACGCTACGGGTTCTCCACAGGAATCCTCATCATCGACATCGACCATTTCAAGACCTTCAACGACACCTATGGGCACCCCACCGGAGATGAGGTACTTCGCGAACTCGGAGAGATCGCGGCAACCGTCTGCCGGGACTCCGATATCATCGCTCGCTACGGTGGCGATGAGATCGTCATTGTCCTGCCGGATGCCATTCCCGAGAGTCTGGGCGTTCTTGCCGAACGGCTCCTGGTTGCGGTTCGCAGCCACCTGTTCTGCCGCGATTCCCACGAATTGAAGTGTTCGGTCTCTGTGGGAGCGGCGAGCTCAAGAGCCGACGACGGGGGAACGCTCCCGCCGGATGAAGTGCTCGCACACGCAGACAAGGCACTCTATGTGGCCAAGCGGAACGGGCGCGATCGCAGCTCTGTCTGGACGGAGGATTCAACGGATCACCATACATCCGGTTTGGCGACGACACGCGAGGGCACCGCTGCACCGGAAGAGGCTATTGCAGCCGCAAGAGCAGTGCCGCATGTAGCCGTCATCGACGATGACACATCCGTGCTCAGCATCATGAAACTCATTCTTGAGATGGAAGGCTGCGATCCGGTCGTCTTTGCCACAGCTCAGGAAGCGCGTGACTACGTAGCGCAAAACCCGGGTGGATTGGACGTGGCCTTTGTTGACCTGAACCTGGATGACGAGAGTGGGCTCGACCTGATCCGTGAGTTCAAGAGCACCGACTCGGCGATGGTCACAATCGTCATCACGGGGGATGCAACACTGGACAACGCCGTCAACAGCTTGCGCCATGGGGCCTATGACTTCATTCAGAAACCCGTGCAACGCGAGCAACTCAAAATCACGCTTGCTCGCGCGATTGAGTACCGCGGACTGCGTGTCGAGAATCTGGAATACCAGAATCACCTCGAGGATATGGTCCGACGCAAGAGCCGTGAACTCACCAACGCGCTGCAACGGACGCGCGACTCCTTTGAGTTCACACTGCGTGCGATGACGACCATGCTGGATTCACGGGAGCATGCGACAGGAGCGCATAGCCAGCGTGTTCAGGACATCACGGAGCTTGTTGGAAAAGAAATCGGAATCCAGGGAAAGCTGCTTGATGATCTCAAGCAAGGGGCTCTGCTCCACGATATCGGAAAGATCGCGATTCCAGATGCTATTTTGCTCAAACCCGGCCCTCTAACAGAGGAAGAATGGGTCATCATGCGTACGCATGCTCAGATCGGCTATGACATTATTAGGACGAGCCCCGACCTGAAGGGCGCTGCGAAAATTGTGGGATGTCACCATGAAAACTGGGACGGAAACGGCTATCCGAATGGCCTCTCTGAAGAGGAAATTCCGATTGGGGCTCGCATTTTCGCACTCGCCGATGCGTACGATGCGATGCGATCGGATAGGCCCTACCGTGCGGGCATGCCTCCAGAGGATGCGACCGCCGAACTGCACAAACATCGTGGCAGTCAGTTTGACCCGAAGCTAGTGGACGTATTCCTTGGAATCACAGACCAAATCGAAGCAATAGGAAAGTGGGCAGAAGAGAATGAGAAAGCAGAACAGAGTACTTAGCTTTGCCATCGCCTGCATGTTGGGGGCGACCGCAGCTTGCGCCGATACGTGGATTACGGATGCTGCAACCGGGTGCACAGTCTGGAACCCGAATCCGGCCCGGCATGAGACAATCGTCTGGGAGGGAGAGATCTGCGACGGCAAGGCAAACGGCTACGGGATCGCGGTGTGGCGCGTACGCGGCCGAGAGACTGAACGCGCAGAGGGCCAATGGAGCGCCGGGCGCCTCAACGGCTACGCTGTCTGGTCCCACGCCAACGGGGCCGGATACGAGGGGCAGTGGCTGAATGGCGCGAGGTCCGGATGTGGCATCTACACGTGGCCCAATGCTATGGCTTTCATGGGTGAATACCAGAATGACCAACGGACCAATGGCAGAGTATTCATGCCCGATGGATCACCGCAAACGCGTGTTGAGACCATGCTGACACGTGAACTGGTCTACCAGGCGCAGGATGCTGCAATCCTGGCAAGAAAAGCGGCCACGCGCGCACACGTCGAAACAGCTCGAGCGAAAGCCACAGCGGAGCAAGCCGAAGCTGATGTCGTAGACCCCAGCGACAAATAGTCGAACGGGAATCGGTCGGCGTTCCTATGGGTGGGAGAGCAGTATGCCTCCCGCACCTACGCTGGCGTTTCGATGCGAAGCCCTTCAAGCTGCTCTTTGAGGACCAGCAAATCTCGGGTGAAGCAATCCTGATGTTCGCTCACGAAACACCGGAATTGGTCCTGATAGTACTGAATTCCGTGTAGGAGATTGTCCTTGAACTCCGCGTAGTAGGAGAGTTTCCGAGAGCGAATTCCAAGAGAAAAATGGTCCAATTCCTTGCGCAGGTAGTCTACGTACAACCCCAACTCGCGAATGAACATGTGCGGGCGTTCGCTCTCGGCAAGTAACGAAATGCGGCCATAGATATGGCCGAGCATCTCCTCCAACGATGCCAATCGGGAGAATTGCACAATGTTTGAGCTTGGGCAGATCGCCGTGTAGGCCTTCGAGACAATTCCATGCTTCAACGTCGCACCACCACCAAGATCGTGACAGATGCATGCTTTCGCAAGCGTGTCCTCCATCAGAATCGCCTTTGCCTCCTGAGAAAGGTCCTCTTGCTCAATAGCTTCCAGTTTTTGGGCTTGGTACTGACGAGATGCCCGGCACAGCGGCTCGCCCGGAAACTCATCACTGAGCCTGAGATACCCTTTGGGGCATCCGCTACCAGGGTTCTCCGCCGCAATCCGATCCCGGCGAGCAGTCTCACTGGATGACGTCTTTAAATTCCAAAATGGTATACCCATGGGCGAACCGTCACTCAGATAAACGTCTTCATCTGTGGCCGCGCAGAGCCGATCCAGATGCTCATCGTCAACGCAGGTGACCTCAGGAACCAGCAAGAATGGCGTCGCCCAGCCCGTGCGGTCCATTCGATAATACTGGAGCATTGCATTGTGTTCTGCAGAGGACCCGATGCCTCCCTGGACCGTGATCAGCATCTCTCGGGCATCCCGCATCTGACCGAGCGAACGCGAGGCCAAGCCTTTGTTGTAGTCTGCGTGCAGGCGCTCAACCAGATCTCCACACTTGCTCTTGAATTCCTCAAGAATCGGCCCCATCAGGGTTCCCTTGGTAGCGAAGGCATGCCCCCCGCAGTTCAGGCCTGACTCCACGCGAAACTCAGAAACCCAAATGCCTCGTTTTGCCAGAAATCGCCCCTGGATGAGTGCGGAACGATAGTCACTGACCTTTAGGGTGACGGTCTTCTTGGAATACCCCTCGGCATTCGGCAGAAAGCCGGGGAATTCCGCCAGGTATCCGTACAAATGCGAGTTGAGTCCCGCCGAAAAGATAATGGAGGACGACACCTCACTCAGCGCAAATCCGCGCAGAGCCGCCATAGCGTCGCTGAATTTCTGCTCAACGGGAGCGCCATCTCGAAAGGGAACCCGATCCAGCTTGGTCATGATGTTGACGTCAATGCCGCCAGGAACAGCCTTCTTGCGAAGCATCTCCTCAAGCGCGCTCTTGCGCGTGATGTCCTCGCAGGCAAGCATTTCATGGTAGCTCGCCTTCAGCGGCCCTTCAGGAAGAAGCTCGTAGTAACGTGTGATCTCGCTCCCGGGCTCGAAGGGACTCGCCTGAAGCTCAATAACCTGCCTGCCGACCTCCGCATGGATAAAATTGAGATATGCGGTAATCCGCCTGGCGCGGGCATCGTCCTCGCGACTGCTGATAGCCTCGAACGGCCGTCCCAGGCGCTCACTGTGATAACGCCGCATCTGCTCGATCAGCGCATCATCCACCAGTGAAATCACGGAGGAAATGCCATAGCGAGCCACATGCAAGGGAGAATCTATCGTAAAACCCGTCCCCATAACGGGAATATGAAACGCATGAGCGCTTCGTGTCGAAGCAGTCATAAAAAGAGCTTTCTCTTCGAATTCAAAAAGGAGTCTATTTCAAGTCTATTTCAGAGCGATCATCATCACGGATAAGGCACGGGGACGCAAGCGGAAAAGCCCAACCAGCAAGCGACACTTGGCAAATCAAGACGTCTGTGCTAAGTATTTCCTTTCCGGTCGGTAGGATTCCCCCCGCGACCAAGTGCACGGCACGTCAGTTTTAGCATGCAATTAGACAGAAAGTGTTTCCGCATATGAAAGAAGCAGAGCTTGTTCAACTTCTGAGCGAGAAGGCGACGGCAAATAACGCAATTGACAACCCTCTCTACGAGAAATTCAGCGTAAAACGGGGGCTTCGCAACGCCGACAGCACCGGTGTTCTCGTTGGCCTGACCAATATTGGCGAAGTGCGCGGCTACGTCATAGAGGAGAACGAGAAGATACCACGCGAAGGCCGACTGCTTTACCGGGGCTTCGATGTGGCTGAATTGGTCACTGGGTTTCAGGCCGATGGCCGCTTGGGCTTCGAGGAGATCTGCTTCTTGCTGCTATTTGGAGAACTCCCCACGTCTGAGGATCTGGCGGCCTTTTCCAAACTCCTAGGCGAACTGCGAGCCCTGCCGGACAACTTCACAGAGGACATGATTCTGAAGATCCCGAGCCACGACATCATGAACAAACTGGCACGCAGCATTCTGGTCTCATACTCATACGATATGCTCGCCGACAGTCTCGATGTCCGCAATGTGCTCTATCAGTGTCTGAAACTGATTGCCCGCTTCCCAACGATGGTCGCCTATGGCTATCAGGCCATGGCGCGCAACTATGAAAACAAGAGCCTTTACCTGCACAACCCAGACCCCGAAACGGGGGCTTCTGAGAACTTTCTGCGCATGATTCGGCCAGACGCATCTTTCTCGAGGCTAGAAGCGGAAACGCTGGATCTGGCCCTCGTGCTGCATGCGGAGCATGGCGGAGGAAACAACTCGACGTTCACCGTTCACGTTGTCGCATCATCACACACCGATACGTATTCGGCCATCGCGGCCGCCGTTGGGTCCCTGAAGGGGCCGCGCCATGGTGGTGCGAGTCTCCGGGTACGGGAGATGATGAATGATCTCGACGCGGAATGCGGAGAGAACCCATCGGATGCGACCATTGCCTCCTATCTGGAGCGCATTATGGACAAGAAGGCCTTCGACGGGTCTGGCCTCATCTACGGAATGGGCCATGCCGTCTACACCCTGAGCGATCCGCGGGCCGTTATGCTCAAAGCGAAGGCGAGAGAGCTTGCAGAAGAAAAGGGCATGCTCGCGAGGTTCGCCGTCTACGATGCCGTTGAAAGGCTCTCCCCGGATATCTTCAGGAGCAAGAAAGACTCTGATGCCCCCCTCTGTGCCAACGTCGACCTCTATTCCGGACTTGTCTACCGGATGCTTGGGCTCCCCGAAAGCCTCTACACGCCGCTCTTTGCCATAGCCCGAATCGCGGGGTGGTCGGCACATCGAATTGAGCAAATTGTCAGCGCCGGCAAGATTATGAGGCCCGCATACAAATGCGTGCAGCGTAGAGGGACCTACTCACCAATCAGCGACCGTTCGTAGCGTACTCACTGCAGTGGGGGTTACCCGCAAGAAACTGGGGAATCCCCATTTGTTAAATGAGTTGCACACGCAGCGAGGATTCAGCTAGTATCCGCCTTCATGATCGGTAACGAATTAATCAACACGCAGGAAAGCAAGAAACAGGGGACATCATGAAGTGTATTCTAGGGGCTGTAAGCATCGCCATTTTGATTACCGCAACAGCTCAAGCGGGGTTGGTTGCCGATGATGGGGCCGGGATAACCAAAACGGACGAAGCCTCCAACGTCTCGGAGCAAGTCTCCGCACGTGAAGCTCAGGCACCAGACACGATCGTAGAGGAAAAAGGTGGTCCGGCTGTTGTCATGCCAAAGCCAGCGAAGCAGAGCTCACCAGAAGCCCCCGCTGCCACAGAGACCCCTAAGACGAAGTCCCCCGCGGAGGCTCCCAAGGTCGCGGCACCAGCCAAGGCCCGTAAGGGGGTCAAGAAGACAAGCGTAGCCGACGAAAACGCCCAAGCCAAGAAGGCGGTTGAAAAGCCAAAGGCGAAGGCGAAGCGCGCCAAGCGAAAAGCCAACGCAAAGGCGGCCAAGAAGAGCACGCCTGAGCCGAAGGTGAAGCAAGCGGAAACCGCCAAACCGAAAGCACCGGCCAAGCTAGCGAAGCAGGCCCGTGCGAAGAAACCTTCGAAGCCTGCCGCAGATCCGACAACTCCGATCGTAGAGCAGGATGCAACCACGGCCGGACAAGATATGCCGCGCACTCGCGGCAAACGAGCCATTTTCATCGCGGCAGGCCCAAGTGATGGAGGAAGCAGCGTGCGGGCTGCCGCATTTGGTATGGATCTGTTCTGTGCCGACTCGTGGGTTGAGTCCAAGAACTGGCAGCTCACCTCCTATCTCGAGATCCTTGGAGCCTACTGGGAAGGTGATCCCGGACACACAGGCATTACGGACATCCACGAAGGGGGCGTTTCCGGTTACCTTCGCTGGATTTACAAAAAGCGCGAGGGCTCCTTTATTCATCCCTATATCGACGTCGGTCTGGGCGTACACTACATCAACGAAGAGAGCA
>JABGOW010000192.1 GCA_018645275.1 Verrucomicrobiota bacterium | reverse complement strand
GCATAGATGGTTGATGTGATGCGGGTGAAGCAAGGAGACGAACACTGGCCGGACGTGGCGGATATGTTTCCAAGCGCAGTAGGCTGGGCTACCGACCCAGCCGAAGGAGGTGACTATCACTTCTTCGTGGCGGTCGCGGAAGACGGCGACGCTGTGGGAGGTAGCGTGATTGAGATCGGCACGCTGCGTTTTGGCCCGTTGGCGGATATGCCCGTCGGATACCTTGAGGATATTCTTGCGCTCGAAGACCACCGCCGTAAAGGCGTTGGCACCGCCTTGCTGCGGGCAACGCTGAATCACGCTTGGGAGCATGGATGCGAGAACGTCCGCTGGACGGTGACCTATGACAACCTGCCAGCTCTCGCCTTGTACCGGAGCATGGGCCTCGGATTCATTCCTGACGAAGACCCGTCCCAGACAGAGCCCGAGCGGCAATATACCGTGGTTGCGATAAACCCCACTCGCGCCGAACAGGAATACGGTGCATCACGGCAATGACGGCCTCCCGCAGTCGGCAATGTTCCTTAACATGTTGAGCGCCAAAATGGCTAAACATGACAAGGTGAAGTCTGATTCCGGGGTACCTCTGCTGCCTGTAGGCTTCTCTTGTGAGACCCCCGAAGGTGTGGATGTCCCGCTACCCACCTTCGAGGAAACGACATCGTGGTCTTCAAGGAAAAGGGCCGTGCAATCATCGGTCTTGTGAAGACTGCCGGGGAAGACAGCATCAATATTACTAGAGGAACTCAGGCCGAACGCACGATTGCCAGGGAACTGGTGATTGGCCCGGTCGTTTCTCAACTGCGAAGGCGGGCGGGCCGTACACCGATCAAGCCGACAGCCCCACTATGTTTTGCAGAAATAATCCTGCTACTTGCGGGGCTTTCCATGTGGGGCGCGGGCAAAGTAAAGAAACGCCCCGGGCTTGAACAATCAGGGCAATATGTCCTGTATGCTTGGTTCATCATCGCCGTGTTCTACGCGCTGTTCCTTTTCTAGTAGTCGCCCTGCAATGGTTCAGGAAACCGCTTCTTGTTCGCAGAAAGATTATTGACGAGACGTACAAAGTGTGCGATGTTGTACGTCATGAATACGAAGCTGACATTACGAATGGATGATGTACTCGTGCAGCAGGCGAAGATCCAGGCGGCTCAACGAGGTAAGTCGGTCTCGCGGATGTTTGGTGAGTTCGTAGCTTCCTTGGCAAAGGTCAAGCCCGTTAACCAGCGTCTCCCGCCGGTTACCGGCTCGCTGCTGGGAGTGATGAAGGGCCATCGGATCTCTGAGAAGGACTACAAGAAGCACCTTCGGGAGAAACATTCTTGAGGGTCCTAGTCGATACCAATGTCGTGCTGGATGTGCTTCTCGATCGGAAACCATTTGCGGAAGCGGCCGCCCGAGTCTTGGCGCTCGTCGAGGAATCCAGAATTGAGGGATTCCTATGCGCGACCACCGTGACGACCATTGACTACCTTATGGGACAGGCACTGGCACCCGACGAAGCGCGTGCGGCGCTACAACGGCTCCTTGACCTATTTGAGATTGCCCCCGTCAACCGCCCCGTCTTGGAACAGGCCCTCCGTAGCGACGTGTCCGATTTCGAGGACGCCGTTCTCGAGCAATCTGCCCGACTGGTCTCCGTGGACGCCATCACGACACGCAACCTGAAAGATTTTGAGAAGTCATCCGTCACGGCATTCGATCCGCCGGAGCTCCTCTCCGCAGTCGAAGCGACGGAGTCTGCGAACCAAGCCATGGACAGCGGCGAGGAATAGCGCTCCGCTCCGCTCTGCGCTATCCCTCGCGCATGGCGATCGTTGTGCATGAGAAAATGAATATCGGATTCCTAGCATCCACACAACGGCACCAACATGCAGGCGATCAGGTCATTCTGACGTGCTGGTGACGCCGCAGCGCATTCTGAGACGCGGGCTGTTGGCTACAAGGGCCATGCTCGAATGCGGGAACGCCCCAGTGGTCATCCCCGGAAGATCCCTTGAAGGGCAATAATTCCGGCGACCACAGCCAGTAACAGGGACCACCTCAGTATGCGACCACGCCATAGGGACCACACCTGTTTACCCCCTATTGCATCTCGCCCCCGAGCATCCGGGTGCTCTCGACCGAGTCTCAGAGCATCCTCGTAGATTTTGACCAGCAAAGCCGCAGAGCTCTTGTTACGAATCCGCTTTCCGACCGCCACCTTCTTGTGCTTACTGCGACTTATCTGAAATCGCACCGTATGGAAAAGTGTCTCCCCTGACTGAACGCCTTTGACAATCTCGACCTTGGAAACCGCCGCACACGGCACATCACAAACGTGTAGGCCCAAGAGCCCA
>JABGOW010000189.1 GCA_018645275.1 Verrucomicrobiota bacterium | reverse complement strand
GATGGATTTGAGGGGGAAAAAGCTGATGGTGATCGGCGGTGCCGGTCTCATTGGCTGCAATCTCGTCAGAGCGCTCAACACCCGTGGCTACACCAACATCGTCATTGCCGATCACCTGAACCACCCCGACAAGCAGAAGAACTTGGATGCGCTCGAATACGCCGAGTTTCTCGACAAATCCGAGTTTCGCACACGATTCCTGAGTGGAGGCCAGCGCCCCGTCACCACCGTGTTTCACCTCGGGGCCTGCAGCGCTACGACCGAGACCAATGCCGACTATCTCAACGACAATAATCTGCTCTACACCCAGCAGCTCTGTGAATGGGCCCTCGCGAACGAGGCGCGCTTCATTTATGCATCCAGCGCGGCAACCTATGGCGAGGGTGAGCAAGGCTACAACGATGACGACACAGTGACCCCGCAACTCAAGCCACTCAATCTCTACGGAAAGTCCAAGCAGGACTTCGATCTGTGGGCCATGGACAAGGGGCTACTGTCACAGATCGTTGGCCTGAAATACTTCAACGTCTACGGCCCCCACGAGGACCACAAAGGCGAGATGCGTTCGGTCGTCAACAAGGCCTATCGGCAGATTCTGGATACCGGCAAACTACAGCTCTTCCGTTCACATCGGGACAACTACGAGGATGGCAAACAGGAACGCGACTTCGTTTACGTCAAAGATGCCGTCGCCACCACGCTCTACTTCCACGACCACCCCGAAGTCTCAGGGCTTTTCAACTGCGGAACCGGCACGGCTCGCACCTGGCTTGACCTGGCTCACGCCATCTTTGCAGCCATGGGGCGTGAACCGGACATTGAGTTCATCGACATGCCCATCAGCATCCGCGACAAGTACCAGTACCACACTCTGGCCGATGTCAAGAAGCTCCACGCCGCAGGTTGCACCGCCCCCTTCACCCCTGTCGAAGAAGCCATCCGCGACTACGTGCAGAACTACCTTGAGAAACAGTAGCCGGCCATTTCACCCCGTCAACCCTCAGCCGGCATCTCAAAGCGAATCCAGCGGGCTGCCAATTTCCTTCAGATTCTGCTCCATCACGTGCGTGTAGATCATCGTCGTTCGCACATCACTATGCCCAAGAAACTCCTGAACGCGCCGAATGTCCTTGCCCGCCTGCAGCATATGCGTCGCAAAGGAATGACGCAACGTGTGCGGCGAAACACGCTTGGCAATCCCTGCACGTCGCGCCGCCTTGGTGATGGCACTGCCTACCGTTCCGACGAAGACATGGTGGCGTCTCTTTTCCCCGCTTCGAGGATCCTTTGAGAGCGAATTCGATGGAAAGACGTACTGCCAGATCCACTGCTGGGATGCCGCCTTGAACTTCCGGTCCAAGCCTTCAGGGATGTACGTATTGCAGCGCCCCTCCCGCAAATCCTCCTCAAACAACGCCCTCACTCGCTCCAGATGCTCCTGAAGCGATAGATGGAGCGATTCCGGCAGGATGGTAATCCGGTCCTTGTTGCCTTTTCCGTCACAGACAACCAAGGCGTGATTCCCGAAATCCAGATCCTTTACCCTCAGCCGAACCAGCTCCGACACACGCAAACCGGCCCCATAGAGGACCTTTGCCATCAGAAGCGGCGTACCCTCAAGCTGCGCGAGGAGAGACCTCGTTTCATCCTTCGTCAAGACGGTCGGCATCTTCTTTGGCCTGCGGGAGCGTACCGCTTCCACACACTCCATACGCTCGGGAAGATCCAGCACATGTTTATAGAGGAAAAGGAGCGCATTAAAGGCTTGATTCTGCGTTGACTTGGCAACATGCTGCTTCTGAGCAAGATGTGAAAGGAAAGCTTCCACCTCCGGCTTGCCCATCTCTTTCGGATGCCGGGTACCGTGGAACTTCACGAAACGCACGATCCAATCACAGTACGTCTGCTCAGTACGGAGGGAATAGTGGTGATATCTGAGAACTTCGCGAACTTGGTCCATGAGCCTCTCAGCTCTTGGCGTATACTTCGCATTCACCCTCGCCCTACCATAAGCCAAAACGCACCTCTTTCATGAAAACCATCTTAATATCGTTAATATAATGAACCACGTCAATCGAATAACATAGTTGGAGCACGAAAAAGGAGAAACCGATGCAGACACACAGAACCACCGCCATCGCCGCCGCACTGTCATTCATTGTCATGTGGGCAGCACACGCCGAAACAAATCTCGTCATAACCTCATTCGAACACAACGGGCAACTCACGTGGTCAAACGTAAACCCGAATCTTCACTACCGACTAGAATGGGCAAACACACTGGTCAACTCGAACTCGTGGCAAATCGACTATACACCCCTGATCGACGTATCATCAACC
>JABGOW010000149.1 GCA_018645275.1 Verrucomicrobiota bacterium | reverse complement strand
GGTCTGCACGCACTCGACCAGAGCTGGGCCTTTGCCGAAACCAACCAGTTGCCGCCCTATGGCATACCCGCGGAACCGGTCCAGATTGAGCGCTCACTTGCCGAGGGCCAGACATGGGAAGATGGCGGCCTGACCTACAACGTCATTGAAACCCCCGGGCATACCCCGGGCGGCGTGTGCTTTCATTTCCCGGAACACAAAGCACTGATCGTTGGTGACACCCTGTTTGCGGGATCTGTTGGCAGAACCGACTTCCCTGGTGGGGATTCCCGTGTGTTGAAGGCGTCATTGAGTCGGCTTCGAACGCTAGATGACGATCTCGTCGTCTATCCCGGCCACGGTCCCACAACCACAATCGGGTACGAGAAGCAGACTAATTTTTTCATGCAGGGATAGGCAGGCATCAAACTCGGAGGGCAAGACACCAGATGTGTGAGGCAACAGCAAAGATCGGAGCCGCTGGAGTTGATACGGATGCAATCCTTCAGGATGCAGAGAACACCGTCGCCCGCAAGCAGGCTGACGGAACCTATACAGCCGCAGGGCTGAATACAGAAAAGTCTTTTGATCCGATCCAGTTCAGGAACGATGAGGCATTTCTCGCCTTCTTCCTGGAGAGTCTCCGTGAAACGGCTTTTGTTGACATCAGCGACTTCAGGATTGAAGAGAAACGGCGTGGGCTTGGCAGACTCCTCGTGCTGCTGAAGAAAGTCATATGGAATCTACTGAAGTTCTATACGTACCGACTCTGGTCGCAGCAGAATGAAGTCAACGGGTTACTGCTCTCAGCAATCGAGGGGATCCACGACCGACACCAGGAGCAAGTGCAAGCACTAGAAGCGCGCATCGCAATGCTAGAGTCGGGGGAGCAAAAGAGCACGTAGCAGTGCAACACTTGCTACTCCGCTTCCACCTTGCAGAGTTCGGCTGCATCTGCAACTGCTTGGGTGGCTGCCTTCAGAGAGGTCTCGATAGTTGAGATCTTCTCGAGCACCTGCCCCATCCGGTACATGCAGTCGGTACGATTCTTCTCGAGGCTCTCGCGGCGGGAAGAAAGTTGCTCCACAGCGCTTTCTAGAGCCTGAATACGATCCTGCGCCGAGGTCAGACTCTTGCGCAAGTGGATGATCCGGACCTCTTGATCCTCGATCGTACTATCGATATCCTCAATCTCCATCCCTTCAGGGATGGGAACTTGGACGTCATTACCGCAATCAGAACACTTAATCGTGAGTCCAGCGCCACGATAATCAATGGCTAGACTCTTACCACAATGCGGACAGTCAAACACAATGTCAGTGTCCTTAATGTCTGCCGGTTCTTTAGGCGCTGTAACCATGCCGAGGCCTCCATGCGGGAGCCACACCACAATCGAGTGTGCGTCCCCGCACTAAGCTTTTACGATTTTTCCGCCCTTGATGCAAGACGCACAAACGGTACGGCGTTTTACGCCACCATTCTCGGAAACACGAATGCGCTGAAGGTTCGGCAGAAAACGGCGTTTCGTCACACCCGTGATGTGAAGCCCGATGCCGCCCTTCTTCTTTTCCAAACCGTGTCGCACGATGGTGTTGCCGCTCGTCGGCCCCTTGCCACAGATTTCGCAAACTTTTGCCATTTTTCTTCCTCCAAAAAGGCCGACACCCTATAGGACATGATCCCCCCCCTGCAAGCAAAAAGGGCGACCCCCATATTCGGAGCCCGGCTAGATCGCCTGATAGGTGCCGTCCGGCATTTTCTTCCACTCTTTCTCGATGTTCATCGCCGACATGCGTGACAACGCATCCAAAACGGTGCCGGCCTTGTGCCCCTCACTGCGAGCGGCAAGCAAGATAGAGAGAATACAGTCCGCCAGCGGCCGAACATCCCCGGGATTGTAACGGGCTTCCTTGGCTTTCTGCTTTATCTTCGTCCACTCGATATCCAGATCCGTCCGGTCGAAGGTGTCGTGCAGCTTCTCGACACAGGCCTCAATCGTTTCAATATCAATCGGCATTGTCTATCTCCCGCTCTTGTACAGGACCACAACCTCAGTTCTGAACGCTCCGTCTGAAATCCTTGATGTTGAGCTGTATCGTTTCGCGTCCCAGGTAACTGTTGACCTGAACGTGAAAGAGAATATCAACGGCACCATCATACCGTTCTCTGCCAGCCATGCCAAATGCTATCGCATCAAGCTGGGTGCCGCCGCTGGCAAGCGTCATTTTGAGATGATCTTTGCCCACGACGCGGGGCCGACCCACAATACGGACGCTCCGCGCACCCCAGATCGGCGTCGGATTTCCCAGCCCCAGAGGGCGCAAGCTGGAGACTGCGGTCAACAAAGACTCATCGGCCTCCCCCAGCGTAATCCAACTATCGACAACATAAGAAGCAGCCAGCTCACCAGATTCCGCCTGGGCCTTGCAAGCTGAGTTGAAGCGATCTCGAAAAGCTTCAAACTTCTCGCGGCGAATCGACAGTCCCGCCGCCATCTTGTGGCCGCCATGCGACTCCAGCAGATCAGAGCACTCCTGAAGCGCTTCGACGATATTGACGGCACCCACACTACGGCAGGAACCTCGGCCGACACCATCAGCATCGAAAGCGATCACAACCGAGGGGCGCCTGTAGCGACCGCAGAGCCTCGCCGCCACGATCCCAACGGTTCCGATGTGCCAGCCTTCATCGCCCACCACGAGACCAAACGTGGTATCCGTGTCAAAATTCGGTTCGATCGTCTCGACGGCTTCGGCGATAATCTGCTCTTCGATGCGCTTGCGCTCGCTGTTTGCAGCATTGAGCTGTCCCGCGAGACGTCTAGCCGCTGCCGCATCCTCACAGAGCAACAGCTCCAGTGCGGGTTCAGCACTGCCAAGGCGACCGGCCGCATTGATGCGAGGCCCTAGCAGGAAGCCAAGATGATAACAGTCTATCTCCGTGCGCACGCCAGCCACTCGGATCAACGCCTGTAGACCACACCGTGCTGACCGTTTGATGCGGGCAAGCCCGTGCCGGACCAACGTTCGATTTTCGTCCAGGAGCGGCACCACGTCGGACACCGTTCCAAGGGCGACCAGGTCCAGGTAATCGCGTAGATCAACCCCCTCAACACGGGGTGCGACCAAGTCATTGCCGCGTTTGATCAGACCATGACACAACTTGAAGGCGACACCAACGCCCGCCAACATCTTAACTGCATCCAGCGTGCCTAGCTTTGGATTCACAACAGCGACAGCGTCGGAGGGGGGAGTCTTGCACTCATGGTGATCCGTGACGATCACGTCGATGCCCTGCTGCGATGCAAAATTGACTGCTTCACACGAGTTGGTTCCACAGTCGACCGTGATGATCAGATCCGGGGTCGTGCGCTCGATTGCTTTGGTGATCGCATCGACCGTTAGACCATAGCCATCATCCTGACGGCTGGGGATGTAGTATTCCGGAGTCGCACCAAGCCGACGGAGCACCAGCATGAGCAACGCCGTGCTGGTCACACCATCGGCATCGTAGTCTCCAAAGACGGTAATCCTGGCCCCGGCGTCAAGCGCCTTCCAAACGCGATCAACCGCCGCAGACATTCCCTCCATATCGAATGGATCTGTCAGGTCGCTCAGGCGCGGTTTCAGAAAACGACCTGCAGCCTCTGCATCCGCGAACCCACGCGAGACGAGAACGCGACTCACAGGAAGCGGTAGCGAGAGCTCAGAGGTCAACGCCGTCGCGCGTTCCTCATCCACTTCCGCTGTGATCCACTTCCGCCCCTCAGCGTTGCTCATACGACGCTCTAAACCTGGGCCGAATTCACGGCGAAGTCAGGCTTCTTGTCGCGGTACCAGAGCAAGACAACCGGTGTGGCCACGAAGATGGATGAATAGGTACCCACGAGCACACCAATGCAAAGCGCCAATGCGAAATCAAAGATGGCACCACCACCGAAGACGAGCAACATCACAACGGTAATCAGCGTCGTGAACGAAGTCAGCAATGTCCGGCTGAGCGTCTGATTGATGCTCAAATTGCAGATTTCCTTGAAGCTCGGTTTTCGGAGCAATCGCAGATCCTCGCGAATACGGTCAAACACCACGATGGTATCATTCACCGAGTAACCTACAATTGTGAGCAGAGCAGCAATGATGGGCAGACTGATCTGATGTCCAGTAGCAGAGAAGATGCCTACGGTAACCAGAACGTCGTGCACCAACGCCACGATAGCCCCGAGGGCGAATCCAAACTCAAAACGCCAGGAGATATAGATGATGATTCCGACAAGTGCCCAGACAATGGCCCAAACGGCGCTCTTCTTGAGTTCATCGCCGATCTGAGACCCCACTTCATCCTCCTGAACGACATCGAAGCCGACATCAGGGAATGTCGCCACGAGTGTACGCTCAACAACATCTGCTTGCTTCTCTTCTCCAATGAGATCTGTCCCGGTCTTCACCTGCAGAGAGGTTTCGACAGCGCTGTCGAGTTCCTTCTGATACTGAATCGTGGGCTTGAGAACACCGGCATCGGCCAGCGCGGCGCGAAGCTGTTCCATGGGAACGGGAACGCCGTTCTCCTGTGCGTTGAACGAGAACGTCGTCGAAGCCCCTCCGGTGAAATCAACACCGAACACCTGGCCCGGTGTCTGAATGGTCCGCACAACCAGCAAACCGCAGGAAACAGCGATAACCGCAATCGAGACCATGCTCGCGAAACGGCGCATGCCAACAAAATTGACCGAGGTCTTCTTCACAATCGACAGCATTTTCAGGCTCTTCAATGGCGTCCTTGTCGCAATCAGGCTGAAAATGAGCTTCGTGATAACCAAAGCGGTGAACATGCTGATAATGATGCCGCCGCAGAGCGTCACGGCGAATCCACGAATGGGCCCGGACCCGAAGATAAACAGGATAATGCCGACCATCAGGGTCGTCACGTTAGCATCCATGATCGTCACGAAAGCACGGTCATAACCTGCTTGAATCGCAGTCCAGAGCTTCTTTCCCGTACCGCGTTCTTCGCGGATACGTTCGAAGATCAGCACGTTGGCGTCAACCGCCATGCCAATGGTCAGCAGAATGCCGGCAACACCGGGAAGCGTGAGAACGGGGAGTGCAATAGCACCGCCGCCAACGCCTTTGCCCATGCTGAGGAATCCTGCCGCAATGATCATACCCAAGGGCAAGAGGAGCATATTGAGCACCAGTGCAACATCGGCAACAATACCACAAAGGAGGTAGTAACCAGCCATGAAGACGACGACACAGATGCCGCCGATAAAGATGGACTTCAGCCCACTATCAATGGAGTCCTTTCCAAGACTCGGCGCAACGTAGCGCTTCTCGACAATCTTCACGCGGGTCGGCAACGCACCAGATCGCAGTACGTTCACCAGGCGCGTGGCCTCTGCAATGTCAAAGCTACCGGTGATCTGAGCGTTACCGCCAAAGATCGGCTCGTTGATGCGCGGTGCTGAATAGAGGGTCCCGTCAATAACGATCGCAAGCGAGCGCTCACCATCAGGATTGAGTGTGCCACCAATGCAGTATTTCTCGGTGACGTCGGCAAAACGCTTGGCGCCCTTCACCGTGAACTCGAGGCCGACGGCATTCTGGCCCAAATTGCCTTGCTGCAGTTTGGAGTTCTTGAGGTCTCGACTTCTCAGGACGGGATGCGTGTTTACGAAGTGTGGACGATAGACAACCTGCTTCTGGATCTCCACGGCCTCAAGCAAGAACTCGTAGCTGGGAGATGGGATCTCGAACTTACCCCGTTCCGCGAGGAAAGCCTCGCCCCTTTCAGCGTCGGGCACCTCATCATTCGGGATGTAATAGGGCTGCCCCTCAACGGTGACAATATCGTAGCCCCTGGGTGCCTTACCCTCGGCCAGAAGATCGGCGGCGAGATCCCGGCTCCGCTCATGCACCATGCGGAACTCAAGAAATCCGACGCTCAGGATCATGGCCTCCGCTTCTTCGCGTTTGTCTTCGCCAATCCCAGGAAGCTGGATCTCGATACGATCTGCCTTCTTAACAATGCTGGGTTCCTCAATACCGATGCGGTCCAAGCGGTTACGAAGCACCTCAATCGAGCGCTCCAACGAATCCTTCAACGCATCAGCCAGCAACGCCTCAATGTTGTCGCCCGGTTTTGCATCCTCACGAATATCTTTCTCGATCTTCGCTTCGTCTACATTGACGACAAAACTGATGCCGCCCTTAAGGTCCAGGCCGAACCGAACCTTCTCTTCAAAGGGCATCACGCGCGACAGCGACAACCCCAACATCGCAACGAGAAGTAACCATTTCCACCATGCATGCTTATCCATCTGAACGCTCTCCCTACTTACTTCTGGTCTTCAGTTGTGATCTTGTCGCCTTTTTCAAGGATGCGGGATACGGCACCGCGAGCGACCTCAATCTTCACGTTATCCGCAATCTTAATGATGAAGGTGGAATCCTTCACATTCGTAACGGTTCCCACAATGCCGCCACCAAAAAGCACGCGTGTCCCTGACTTCAAGTTATTGATCAGCTCGCGCCGTTCCTTGTCTTTGCGCTGCTGCGGGCGAATCATCATGAAGTACATAATCGCAAAGATCAGTACCATCATGCCCATGAACTGCATATTCATTCCTCCGGGGAGTCCCCCCGCGGCCGCTAGCGTCACAATACTCAGTGGTTCAGACATTTTCACCTACTCCCTATACTAGAGGCGTTGACTCGTTTCCGACTCATAGGCCTCAAACTGCTCACAAAACGCCGAAAAGACACCATCACGAATGGCGTCTCGAATCTCACTCATAAATGCATGGTAGCGATACAGGTTATGTATCGTGAGCAACCGCACACCCAAAATCTCTCCAACATTCAGCAAATGCCGAATATAGGCTCTTGAGAAGTTCTGGCAGGTATAACACCCACACCCCTCCTCAACTGCACGCGTGTCCATTCGGTACTCCCCAGCTTTCACCGGGTAGCGCCCACGCTGCGTGAACGCAGTCCCATTGCGTGCATAGCGAGTTGGCATCACACAGTCGAACATGTCCATGCCCATTCGCACAGCATGTAAGATCTGGGACATACGCCCTACCCCCATGAGGTAGCGGGGCCGCTCAACAGGAAGCTCCTGAATACCATCAGCGATGCCCTTCAGCAAAACCTCCTCAGGCTCCCCAACGCTCACCCCACCGACGGCATAGCCATCGAAGCCGATCGAAACCAACTCACGAGCACAGCGGAGGCGCAAGTCCTCAAACTCGCCCCCCTGAACAATACCAAAGACCAATTGCCCCTCTGAACGGGGCTGTTCTGCACAAATAGCGGCCCATCCTAGGGTCTTGTCAACCGATTGACAAGCGTAATCATGGGTACACGGATGGGGGGCGCACTCGTCAAAAACCATGGCTATATCGGATCCAAGCGTCCTTTGGATCGCCATCGCTTCGACAGGCCCCAGGAAGATGCGACGACCGTCAACATGGGAGTTGAATTCGACCCCATCATCGCGAATCTTGCGCAGATTGGCGAGGCTGAACACTTGGAATCCACCGCTGTCCGTCAATATGGGGCGATTCCAGCCCATGAACTTGTGAAGCCCGCCACACGCCTCGATGATTTCCATTCCGGGGCGGATGTTAAGGTGGTACGTGTTGCCCAGGATAATCTGCGAGTTCAATTGCTCCAGTTCAAGTGGTGACATCGTCTTCACGGTCGCTTGGGTACCGACGGGCATGAAGACAGGGGTGTCAACAGCGCCATGTGCTGTCCACAGGCGGCCGGTACGTGCACGGCTTTCGCCGTCACACTGATGCACTTCAAATATGCCCGGTGACTTCAACTCATTCACAGCTCAACTCCACTAGTGCGATGCATAAGGGAAGGACCATAGCGATTCCACCAACAGAACTCAATTCCACGTTGCAGAGGATTATACGCTGTCACTTAGCACAACCCATCTCTCAGAGCTCTGAGAATCACCTTTCCAACGCTCTAGATTCTCACAATCCCGTTCATCCCGTCCGCAAATCCGTGCGCATCTGTACTACTATCCATCAAAACCGTGTTTTCTCTACACATTCTTTCTGGAGCGCTTTCATAACCGATTGATTATCAACATGTATCATGAACGGAACCAACTTTTCTCCAATTCGTGCCCATCAGTGTAATCCGTGGTTACTATCTTCTTTGGTTGAGTCTATGCCGCGCCGTGTGATCCGCGGTTCAAATCTTCTAACTCGCAAAAGCCTCGTGAGGGGGGGGGGAGACTTGCCGCCCTGCGAGTCGTTTGCTACATTCCGTCATAGGGTTTTATGAACAGCAACTATCATATTCTGGTTGAACACGGCGAGGATGCGGGCAAACAGCTCACCATTCCCGCAGAGGGCGCTCGCGTCGGCCGTTCATCAAAGAACGACATTGTTCTGGTTGACCCCATGCTCTCGCGGCACCACTGCCGGATCTTCTTTAAGGAAAACGGGCTTTGGGTTTCCGATCTTGGTAGCGCCAATGAGACGCTTCTGAATAGCGAACCCGTCACGGAGGCCCCGATATACCTTGGGAACCGCATTACCATCGGCGACTCGATCCTAAGAGTCGTTGACGATGGTCGCAAAGCGACACCGGGAACGCCCCCCACCTCGGTCGATCTTGGACTGGCCAGTGGCGTTACTCCCGAGCCAACATTGCAGAAGCGCCTCGGCGTGGGCCCCCTGGTCACGATCCTCGGTGCCGTAGCAGCGATAACCATCGCTCTCTTCATGATGAAAGCCATGACCCGGCCAACGCCCCCCCCCACCCCAATCGCCGTCCCTCCTCCCCCTGTGGACATGACACTCTCGGTTGACTACGAAAAGGTGGAGGCTTCAAGCGACAATATTTTCTACTACCACTTGGCCATGACGCCAGAGGGAACACTCTCGATAGCCATCGACGATTTAGAGAACAATCGCAGCGTCCGCGAATCGAAACAGGTAGAGCCCAAACTGCTCAAGGGACTCGCAGAGACGCTCAAGGAATCCGGCTTTTTCGAACTCAACAAAAGGTACGAGGGCGTTGCTCCTGACGTCCTTGTCCAGTCTTCTATCTCGATCACGATCGGAAATGAAACGCTTCGAGCTACCGTTCTCAACCGCGCTGAACCCGATATATTCACCATGGTGCGCGAAAAGCTAGAGGATTTCGGACGCATTGAACTGGGGCTCTGGGCAATCCAATTCTCGACAGAGAAGCTGCTAGAGATGGCCAATGACACCTACCTCCTCGCAAAGAAACTCTACGCCGAGCGCCTCATCGCCACGGGCAACCTCTCAGCTTCCATCCTGAGCTTCAAAGAAGCCGCATGGTATCTTGAAACGGTTGAAGAGAAGCCTGATTTCTATGCTGACATTCTCGAGTCTCTGGAAGCATGCGAAGCGGACCTGAAGCAACGCTATGAAGAACTCAACTTCCGCGCGGAGCGCGCCATGCGTCTCCGCGAATGGGATGGCGCGGCAGCGGAGCTACGCACGCTGCTGGATCTGATCCCGAGTCGGGAGGACCCGCGCCACGCGGAGGCACGCAAGAAGCTGGTCGAAGTGGATGCGCGACTGGAGGCGCTCAAGTGATGACACAACTCACCCACAGATCGCACCTTCGCACCGCCATCACCTCTGGTCTGATGCGCATGCTACTTCTCTCCGCAGTTGCTCTCGGTTCTGTAGCAAGGGGAGAACCGGCACAGCTAAGGGTCGTCTCTCCCCCCGCCGGCGCCACCGTCACGATTGATGGGACCTCGCGGGGAACCACTCCCCTGACCCTGTCGACGCTTGCACAGGGAAAGCACCTGATTCTCATCGAAAAACAGAACTGCCAGCCCGTGCGTGAAACCATCGTTTCCGCGGACGCAGACAGGATCGCCCGCGAATACCAGCTTAAGCCGATATTGGGGCTGCTCTTGGTGCACTCTGACCCGCCAGGAGCAGACATTGAAGTCGACGGAGCACACCGCGGCGTCACCCCAACCTTGATTGCCGACCTGCCCTTTGGACGCTACCGGGCGAAGCTCGTCAAACCGGGCTACATCCCAAGAGAGATTGAAATGGTCATCGACTCGCGTAGCCCCAAAAAGTTTGATGTGCAGCTCACTTCTGACGCCGCGACGCTCGCACTCGATTCAGAGCCACCGGGAGCCAGCGTAACCCTCAACGGAGTCGCACGCGGAACCACCCCGTGTACGGTTGAACGCGTTCCCTCCGGCATTGCGACACTTGAGCTCGCCCTTCCCGGATTTGAGCCCTACGGCCAGACCCTGAAACTCGCAGCCGGAGAAAGCGAAACTATCAAGGCTGTTCTCAAGTCCATTCCCTCCGACCTCTCCATCGTCTCCATTCCGCCTGGAGCGCGCGTTTATGTCGACAATCAGTTTCGAGGCAAAGCTCCAGTCAAACTCACCAAGCTCTCACCCAAAAGCTACCGCATTCGCGCCGAAATGGCCGCTCACGATGTCATGCTGCGAACCGTGGAAGTTGGCCGCGCAGCGGACATCGTCGAAGAGTTCCGTTTGCAACGCAATGCAGGGGCACTCGCCATCACCACGGAACCAGCGGGAATTGCCATTCTGCTTGATGGCAAAGAGGTGGGCACAACACGGGCAATAGGCACAAATCAGACCGATCGCGTCTCGGAACCGCTGGCCGTAGATCTGGTAGCGTGCGGGCCACACGTGCTGACCCTCACCAAGCCGGGATACTACGAGAGCAAACACGAAATAGATGTCATTCGCGATGAGACACTGACTCAGCACTATCGCCTGAAGCGCCGTTTCATCCCAAACTATGAGATCAAAACGGAAACTGAAGTCTACCGCGGCATCCTGATCGAAGTAGACGCCCAGAAAAACATCAAGCTCGAGACCCATCCCGGCATTTTCAAGACAATCATGCAGCCGGAGATTCGCTTCGTCAAACCACTGCGCGACGATCAGCTGGATGACGATATCCAATAGCCGACGCATTCAAGAACCAGCGACCGCCCCTCCTCTGTCATCCTGGCGTATGCCGAGAGCGTAGCCCGTTGCTTCGCGGACATGGGCATGGGCGTGTCATCCTGAGCTTGCCGAAGGATCTGAAGCCTTTTGAGATCCTTCGCAAGCTCAGGATGACATGTGACTGCCAGGGGCTCAGGCCCCCGATCTCACGACGTCACGACCAGTGACTCGCCGACTGCAAGTGCTGACAGATCCAGCCACCCCGCCTCAACTTCAACAGCCCTGCGCGCACCAGGTCCCCCAAAAGCGAAGCGATTGGGTTGCACGTTATGAACGACGCGCACAACACGGTGACCGCGATCGAGAAAGATGACATCGAGGGAAAACCGCATCCCGATGGTGTGAATCGAACTACAAGGATCCAGCAGCATGCCAGTGCCCTCGGGAAGCCCCGAACGCCCCAGGAGCCCCCGCATTCTGGAGATCGTCCGATCGGCGATCAGGAGCTGAGGAACCAGCACCTCCCCCGCAATCACAAGCTGGGCCGTTCTCATCGCAACAGCGCACCAATGAAGACACCCACGCCCAAGAAGAAGAGGAACGCGACAGACTTGAGAATTCTGATCTCGAAGAGCACAAAGCTGATATCAACCTTGCCATGCGTATTGAGTAGGAGAATGAGAATAGAAACACCTATGAGAATCAGTCCCGTTGTAAACCGTCTGCTCATGCCTCACCTTCTTTCGCCACCGATACCGTTGTTTCGAGAATGTCGTCTAGATCCGCAAGACGACCCGATGCCTGGTAACCACAGGCAAGATCACCGGACCCCACGTCAACGAAGGCAACCCCACGCTCCTTGAGGCAGGCCACATTCTCCTGTGTCGCAGGATGCAACCACATGCGGTCATTCATCGCCGGTGCCACGACAACGGGAGCCTGCATGGCAAGCGCCGTGCAGGAAAGCAAGTCGTCGGAGATCCCATGGGCCAACTTGGCAATCACGTTTGCGGTACATGGCGCGATCAGAAAAACGTCAGGCCACTCGCCCAGCGCGATATGCTCGGGCCTCCACTCCTCCGTTTCCGGGAACATCTCGACATAGACGGGGTGACGCGAAAGCGAGCGAAAGGTCAGCTCGCCGACAAACTCGGTGGCCGCCTTTGTCATGACCACCTTCACGTCCCAGTCACGCTTCTGAAAAAGCCGAACCAACGCAGCCGCCTTGTAGGCCGCAATAGACCCCGTTACGCCGAGCAGAACCTTCATTGTGTTACCTCCCGATTCAGAATCTCGCGGATCTCAGACTGTGCCATGGCAAGGTCATCGTTCACAACCGTGTACCGATAGTCTTCCGCACAGGCCATTTCCTGTGCCGCATTTTCAAGCCGACGCTCGATCACATCCGCCGCATCCTCACCACGCCCCTCAAGGCGCTCACGCAGCACAAGCATTGAGGGCGGCTGGATGAAGATATCGACGAACCCACGTACCATGGCGTCATCCGGCGAAAGCCCAGCCAGCGCGTCACGCACCTGACGGGCGCCCTGAACGTCGATATCCATCATGACGCTTTTCCCGGCTGTCATGGCGGAGCGTACCGTCTCCTTTAAGGTCCCGTAACGATTGCCGTGAACTGTCGCGTGCTCCAAGAACTCGCCGCGGGCAGCGCGCACTTCGAACGTCTCTGACGTCAGAAAGTAGTAGGCCCCGCCATCAACCTCTTCACCACGCGGGCAACGGGTAGTGCACGAAACGGAATAGGTGATGTCCTCATGCTCCGCAAGCAGGCGGTCGCACAACGTACTCTTCCCCGCACCGGAGGGCGCAGACACAACAATAAGCAATGGCTTCTTCATATTATTCAATGTTCTGAATCTGCTCCCGAACACACTCAAGTTCAGTCTTAAAAGCAATCACGTGCCGCGACAGGCGTGCATCGTTTGCCTTTGATCCAATCGTGTTGATCTCACGCAGAAACTCCTGGCACAGAAAATCAAAAGCACGCCCGGAGGGCGCCTTGCTCTGCATCAGCTTCTCGACCTGTGCAAAGTGACTGCCCAGGCGCACGAGCTCCTCAGTAACGTCGCAGCGGTCTGCAAACAACGCAACCTCCTTCGCAAGTTGATCTTCACTGAGAGCAACCGTTAGTTCTGCTTTTGCAATGCGAGCCAGAAGCGCCTCACGGTGGTGTTTCGGCACGCTTGGAGCAACTTTCTGGATCTGCGTGACGCGCTTCTCCAGTTTGGCGAACCGCCTCGTCAGATCTTTCTCCAGGACAGCGCCCTCCTGCGCGCGCATGGCAACCAACTGCCTGAGAGCGGCCTGAAGCGCACGTTTCAACACCGGCCACACTTTTTGCGAATCCTCCGCCATATCCTCAGACTTCACGACATCAGGCAATCGAGCCAGGCTCGCAAGCGTCAGGTCATCGGCCAAGCCGAGATGCTTTCCTGCACCGCGCAGCGCCTTTACATACGCCGTCGCAGCATCCATGTCCACGCGGATACCCCCCGTACGGGCTTTTCCCTCAACAGAGACGCGTACGGACCCCGTGACGCATCCACGCGATACCCGCTCATGAACCAGCTTCGAGGCCTGCGATTCGAGTGCCATGAGCGACCGCGGCAAATTCACGCGCATGTCAAACTGCTTGCGGTTCACCGAGCTGAGCTCAACGGTAACCGTAACCCCGCCGGCAGACGCCTCGCCTCCCCCATATCCCGTCATACTCAAAATTGCCATTAGATTCCCGCACCTTTCGCATGTTCAGAGCTTCTCAAACAAACTGTGGGCAAGCAGCAAAGCCCATCAGCATTTCGACTCTCGACTCTCTGCTTTCGACTTTCTCTCTAGCTTTCAGCTTTACTCTCATTCGCCTTCATCTTGAGCCAGCCCTCAATAAACATCTGGATGTCGCCATCCAGCACCTTCTGTACATTCGAGGTCTCAACACCACAGCGATGATCCTTCACCATCGTGTAGGGCTGCATCACGTACGAGCGAATCTGGCTCCCCCACGCGATCTCCCCTTTTGTTCCGTAGAACTTCTCCATATCCTTGCGTTTCTCGTCAAGAATCATCTCGTAGACCTTGGCACGCAACATCTTCATTGCCTTAGCGCGGTTCATATGCTGCGACCGCTCAGCCTGGCAGGCACACACAAGGCCCGTCGGGATGTGTGTGATGCGAACCGCAGAGTCCGTCGTGTTGACGTGCTGCCCCCCGGCACCACTAGCGCGGAAGGTATCCACGCGCATATCGCATTCGGGGATATCCACATCAATGTCGTCTGAGATCTCGGCCACAACGTCAATCGCGGCAAACGACGTATGCCGACGCTTGTTTGAATCGAAGGGACTGATTCTCACGAGGCGGTGAACACCTCGTTCTGCCTTCAGATAGCCATACGCATAGGGGCCCGATACTTGGACCGAAACGCGTTTGATCCCAGCTTCGTCACCCGCTTGGTGCTCCAGCACATCAAACTGCAACCCCTGCGCTTCGCAGTAGCGGCTATACATACGAAACAGCATGTCAGCCCAGTCGCAGGACTCTGTGCCTCCCGCTCCGGCATGTAGCGTCAAGTAGGCATTGCTGGCATCGAGTTCACTACTAAGCAGCGACTGCACTTCGAGCTTTTTAAATGCCGCATCAACATCCTGAAGAGACTCGAGAATGAACTCCCCAGCCTGGGTCCGCTGGGCCTCATCCTCTTCGAGCTCGGCCAACTCAACCATCACCAGCGACTCTTCAATCGCCGATGCGATATCCTGAAAAGGCTTCAGAACCGCGCGTTGCTGGTTCGCCTTGTCGATGATCTTGCGGGCATGAGCCGGATCGTTCCAGAAGTCGACGCCGTGACTCTCCGCCTCTAGCTCAGAGAAAAGCTTCTCACGTGTCGCGATGTCAAAGATAACCTCGCATCTCCGTCATGCGCTCATTCAGCTTGTCGAGTCGACTCTTAATATCATCAATCATGATCATTCACTCTTTATGTTAACCAAACAATCAGGCTCTATAGGGACCAACCCTTCGCAGTCGTCTGACAGCGTACCATACCTCAAGGTGGACTTGCAGGCGATCAGACAGGAGATCTTCTATCATACCAGCTATTGACTGGCGAGACGCATCCGGGAATGAACTAAACTTAGGCACTGTAGCACAAATAGCTGGCTGCCAGTATTCAGGACAAACAGGGGTGAAGCGCCAT
>JABGOW010000557.1 GCA_018645275.1 Verrucomicrobiota bacterium | reverse complement strand
AGCGGGTCTTGGAGGTCGACCAAACCCCGATTGGGCGAACGCCTCGCTCCTGCCCGGCAACCTATGTGGGTTTCTGGGATCAGGTACGGAAGCTGTTTGCGGAGGTCCCCGAGTCGCGGATGCGTGGGTACGCTGCGAGTCGCTTCTCATTCAATGTCGAGGGCGGTCGCTGTCCGGTCTGCAAAGGCCAGGGCGTACAGAAGATTGAGATGAGCTTTCTGCCGGATGTCAGCGTGCCCTGTGAAGCCTGCGGGGGGTCGCGTTTCACGTTGGAAACCTGCGAGGTGACCTATGCGGGAAAGAGCATCGCCGATGTCTTGGCCATGTCTGTCGATGAAGCCGTTCAAGTGTTTCAAGCGCATCCGGGCATTCACCATGCGTTGCGCCTCCTGCAAGACGTGGGGTTGGGGTACATCACACTCGGTCAACAGAGTCCGACGCTGAGTGGGGGTGAGGCGCAGCGCATCAAGCTGGTGACCGAATTGGCGAAATCTCGATCCTTGCAGGGCGGTCTCTACATTCTGGACGAGCCGACGATTGGGCTCCACATGGCTGACATCGAGAAACTGATTCGTGTCCTGCATCGTTTGGTGGATGCGGGAAACAGTGTTGTCATTATTGAGCACAATCTTGATGTGATTGCCGAGGCCGACTGGATTCTTGACCTTGGGCCCGAAGGGGGGGATAAGGGGGGACGTGTTGTGGTTAAAGGGGGGGCTGCCGCCATTGCCCGCAGCAAGCGGTCACACACGGGGCGCTATCTTAGGGCTTTTCTTAAGGAGCGAAGTGAGAAGGTAAGCGCATGACCAACAGTCAGTATTTGAAATGGTTCTACCAGATTGAGAAGGCGTTGTGGGCGCTGTTTGATCAGTTCGAAGATCTCTGCTCTCGCTGTGCTGTAAAGACGCTTCAGGAGGTGGAGCGCGGACAGCGCAAAGGTCGCGACGCTTGGTGTTGTTGTATGATTGATAATCAGGTGCATGACAACTGGGAGGCCCTGAATGCCAACCAGCTGAGGGCGGACCGTGATTGGTACGAGAAACTGCCGCGCCAGGACATGGGGCGCAGCATGCCGGGCAACGGGCCCTGTCCGGCGCTGGGGGAGACCGGTTGTCAGCTCAAAAAGCACCGCCCCATTACCTGCACGACGCAGCTCTGTACAAAGATGCTGGTAGCGCTAAATGCCTCAAACCTGGTGAAGTGTCCGACGCATCATGCTCTGCAGATCGAAGACCTGATAGATCTGCCGGACATTCTCCCCTCACTGTATGGTACGACTCGAAAGCCCAAGAAGGTTACGCGCGATGAAGTCAACCGTTATGTAGCCACGATCCGATCGTTTCGTGATCGCTTTGCGGCCTTGCCCCCAGCGCAGCGCAAGAAGGCATTGGAGCGTGCGATGCCAAAACGGTAGACGATATCTACGGGATCAGATCTCCGTATTTCGACTCGTCGCTCATGGCCACGCTATAGCCACGGCCTTGGAGAAAGGCAATTGCTCGAATGATCGTTGTTCTCGCTATCTCGGATTCCTGCGCCACGTCCAGCGTGACTATATTGGATCCTTTGGCGTACTCGGCCTGCTCGAAGAACTCTTCTACGGTTAGGAGTGACCCTTTGTATTCAAACTGCTGGTCTTGCGTGACGCGAACCGTCAGTTCCTTATAGCTGTTGCATGAACAGGTCTTAGGGCTGGTTGCGCACCCCTGTACAATAATTGCCATCACGATTGCTGCCGCCGCTGCGCGTAGAAGCATCTTGAACTCCTTCCAGTTTTCCTTTGTCGCCACTATTACCAAGTGACATCTTAGGGCGTGCGGGCTCTATAGACAAGGAGTGAAATACACAAGAATGGAGGCGCTGTCACGCGCGGCATTCCGCCGCCCAGTGCTCGGAAAATGGCGGCTACTGCGCGGCACCCGAAAGCACCAACATGGCACAAGGCCGTCGGACATATCCCAGGATCTTCCGAAGGCGATCACTGCTCCCAGAGTCAGCAATGCTCCGAGTAACTGATTGAAACCGGATTCGGCTCTCCAAATCCTGCCGCAGGTGAGAATGTGACACCATCACCCTACGGCATGCTCAGTTGCACAACATGTCATGAACGGTCTTGTCTCTTGCGAACTGATTGTGCAATATTGATGGCGTAATAATTGACCAGGCAACTCAATGGAGGCAACTGTTATGAGATTTATGTCGGTCGTGTTGGTTATGTCCTTGGTTTCAGTTCTTCAGGCACAGGAGATAGAGATATCGGCTCCCACTGGGGTAGTCGATCAGGTCCGCCTTGATTGGCAGGCCATCCCAGGACAGACGTATCACGTTCAGAAGACGGGAACGCTTT
>JABGOW010000276.1 GCA_018645275.1 Verrucomicrobiota bacterium | reverse complement strand
GTAGATGGAGGCCTGGTTGTCGCGCTGCAGGAAGGCGCGCGCCTTCACCACGTGGAAGCCTTCAACTAAGCCTGTGACAACCGAAGATGAATCGAAATCATTGTGCAGGTAGTAAGAGAGGTCTGTGAGGTCCAGGTTGCTCCTCTCCCAAACCCCCATCATGCTCTTCTTGTTATAGATGCTGTATTCGTCGTTCGGGAAGTAGATCGACCAGCTCCCCTCCCCCTGCTCAAAATAGCCACCTATCTTGTAGCGCAACGTAGTTCCGTTCGTCATGGGTGGCAGTGTGCATGTCCACCAGTCGGGAGTGCCGCCACCATCGGGCGTGCCGTTGGTAGCCCAGTGCAGCTCGGTCACATGCGCATCACCGATGGTCTCCCCTCCCGATCCTTCCGGCCACGACTCTCCATCCGTCGTGTAGTAGACGAACATCTTGTTGATCTGCTGAGCGTAGCCCACCTTCACCCAGAGGTAGATGTTAGTGTCAGCCGCATTCTCCGGAGCTGGCCAAAAATGGGAATCGCCGTGTTCGTTGACCGATCCAGGAGCATGCTGGAGCCAGTCCGCCGTGTTGTCGTCACTGACCTCGGCCTGGGTGCCCTGGTTGGTACTCCAGCCAGCCGAACCAATCGTCGCCACATAGGTCTCGGCTCCGAGCGGGCCGATCGTGTTGCGTTCAATTGCGGCTGCCGCAAATTTCTCGCGGTACTGACGGTGCACGAAGTCAATACTCTCATAGCCCTCCAAGACGGCCGTGGACCCCCCGTTTCCGGGAGGATGATCGCGCATATCGCCGCCACCATGCGCTATTCCGTTGATGTCAATACCGCCACCCAACTTCATGAGCACATTGGCGGCAGATCCATCAGCGCGAACCGCAAACCGTACATTGGTCGGATTCGTGATACGCGGAACGTAGTAGGTGTAGGCAAAGTCGGTTGCATCCTCGTCCACCACGCCATATGGATTAAATCCCGGGTCACCATCAGGGCCATCTTCACGCTCATAGGAGAACCACCCCACATCGCTGCCGTTCTCCTGAATCGTAATCGGATGCCCCCCCCCGCCCGACCAGAGATCGGATGCTTCCGGGCTACGCCATGAAAAGGCAAAGTAGCCGCCGGGTGGGGTGATGACCTTGATCTTCTGATCCCAACTGACCTGGTAGTAGAAGTTGCCTCCGCCCGTGGCGTACTGCCATAGCCATGCATCTGCCGGAAAACTCGTTGAGATCTCCCGATACTGCCCGTCCGCGTAATTGTCGTTCATCACAAAGAACAACACCGCCCCGTCAGCGTCGCTCATCGACTCATTTTCACGCTTGTCGACGCGGTCATATGCAGCCACGTCGCCGTCTCCCCAGCGTCCCCACTGCTCCCCCCTGGCAAAATGGTTGTGAATATTGACCAGGTTGGGAATACGGTCGTCTCCCCACTGCCCCAGGAAGTTGATATTGGCATGACGCGGGAATGCGCCACCCGATTCGCCAAGCGTCTCAGACTGGTAGTTGCCATCAGTATAGACACAGGGCAACCCGCGTCGTGTCAGGTTGAGCGCAAATTGCAGTTCCGGTGCCGTCGCATAATCATCGTCGTGGCTCTTGACGTAGGTCACGCCCTGGTCCCAGGCAAAACCCTCGCCACCCTCGTACTGCAAGCCTGACAGATTTCCCCATTCCATGCCAAGGTTGCCATTGAGAAAGCCATGCAGCACGCTATCGACGAGCCGCATACCGGAATCAATGTAGTCGCCTGTCGGGGGCGGTGATCCCAGGTGCTCACCGAACATCATCAGGTCGTTGCGACCATAAGAAGCGCCGGGATCAAATACGGTATCACGATGATCATCCGCATCGTTAAACCCTCGCGTTCGGTTGAACTGAATCTGAGCCTGACCACAGTAGCCACTGCCGTATCCGTCCTTATCATCACCACTGCGCCGGCCGAAAAAATCGGCAGCCACGTGCTTCACCGCGTCCAACCGGAGACCGTCGATGCGGGTGTGAGCCACCAACCAGCGAACGGCACGCTCGAGGTACTTGTTCACATCCTCGCTATAGAAGTCAGCGTTGTCGGCAATGACCTGCGCCGTGATACTCGTGCTGCCAAAACCAACATACTCGCCAACATGGTCACCTTCATACTCCCCGCTCCAGCCTCCCGGCAGATGGCAGTAGTATTCCGGATTATCGGGGTGACGCACGAAGGAGATCTTGGGAATGCTATCCCCTTCGCTCTGCCCGAAGTTTCCATTGTCCGTTGAGTTCTGTTGATAGTCCGTCTCTTGAGCGATGTCGATCAGATCGGAGAAATTGCGGTTCTGAACCTGCCAGGTATCGCTCCAATCGGCCACATTGTCCCATTTGCGATAGAAACCCTCCTCGGTCTCCCGCAGATGAAAATCCTCTGGCACCATGCCGGGGTAGGTGTCGATTGGCGTAGAGGCGTCGTAGCCCGGCACCGAGAAGGCGCGGTGATTCATGATGTTATCGACGTAGACACGGATTCCAAAACGATGCGCAACACGAATCAACTCACGCAATTCACCGTCCGTACCGTACTTCGTCTTCACCGACCCGCTCTGATCTTTCGAACCCAGATCAAATGGATCCCAGCAATCATACCCGGTTGAAAGCCCCCCGCTGGCCTTGGTTGGAGGCGGAAGCCATATGGCTTCATAGCCCACTTCCACCAGCTCAGGCATCTTGTACATCAGTTCTTCGTAGTCGGTATTGAAGTACTGCAAGATCACTTCCGCGCGGGATGCGGAGGCGCCTACCATCAGAACGGCAGACAGCAATAGCACGACTCGCTTAGGCATTTTGCCTTCCATAGAAAATCCCTCTCTTGGGCTATTTATACCAAGATTCGCCAACAATCTCAATCTTTGCTCTCATTCCCCAGCAACCCAGTGCGCCTCGTTCCCTGCAACCCAGTGTGCCTCGTTCCCCTGCGACCTTGTGTCGCAGGAAACGCAGACTCTTGCCTTCTGAGACACGCCGTCGTGAATGACGCAGAACACCTGCTCCAGCGGCACCCCACTCACTTACGGGAGTTTCACTTCCGATTTAAGGAAGAGCTGCGAGAAGCTACTCCCAACGCCGAGCGTGAGGATCCCGCCGTCATAGGCACCCGGAGCATCGAACCCAACCGGGGTCCATGCGGTGTCGAGCAGGTTCGTCTTCCACAGCAAATCGTACTCCCGTTGGGTGGATGTGCCCGGACCAACCTGGACGGAGAACACGCCATTGCTCAGGCTCACATCGGTGATGAGCGCCATATACACGGAGTTCGAGTCATTAGGAAGTGTATCTGCGGTCCACTCCTCAAGGTTGGTCAATTCGTCCATGTCGTCATTTCCACCGGGAAGCCCATTGGTCGCGCCACCAAGATAGGCCGCCTCCCACCAGTTTGGCATGCCATCGCCGTCATCGTCCCCCTCATCACGCCACTGGTGGCTGTACTGGAAGATCTCGTCGTGAAAGCCAGGACCAAAGAACTGCGGGCTCTCGGTGTAATTGTTGGTGCTCCAACCATCCCCCGTTCCGACACCCTTGGTCAGATAGACAACATCCGTTTCGTACTCAAGACTCCCTGCCAACGTCTTCAGCTCAAACGTGTAGTAGACGTCGAATTGGTTCGTCACGGACTCCCCCACCGCATTTGTTGGATGCGTCCAAACGGCCTTCCAAACATCCAGCCATTTGCTGCCGGAAACCGGAAGCCCGTGGAACGGTGCATCAGCGGTCGGGGAGGCATTGGCGGCCCAGGACATATCCAGCCAGATATCACTGCTTGTGTGCGAGTTATAGACCCGAGTCTTCAACTTCGCTGACTCCCCCGGGACCTTAGCGATGCCGGGATTGTTGAGCAGCAGATAGAAGGTCGTATTGCTGTTCGCATGATCGACGGCCACAAAGTGCACCGCCCCTTGCCCCGGAATGGCTTCCAGCTGGGCATCAAAACTCGTGTTGTTGTGGTAGGCCCAGTCCATCTCGATATTCTCGGCTCGGTCCATCGCCCCCGTTGGACTAGAAATCCACTCCCGCCCGCCTCCCGGCCACGCAGTCGTGAAGAGTTGCCCAAGCGCGTTAGTCACATTGGCTTCCGCAGCCGCATTGGTCAGACTTGGAGTCATCCAGGTCTTACCATTCTTTGGCACCGTAAGCTCGGTTGCATGGTAGAGCGCCGCATCCCCGTCACCCCATCCGTTTGGGGCGTAGAAGGGCGTGCGCCAGACATCTACCGTGACGGAACCTGTCGTGGGCAGTTCGTGGACCTTGAGTCCCGGGCCAAGCTCTACATTCGTAAACCACTCGGCATCGGCGAGCACCTCTCCTGGCGCACCATCATTCGCAAACCACAGGCGACTGCGCGCCGACGTCAGCCCCCCCTGCGGCGTCAAGAAGTAGATGTAGCTCGGGACATCCGGATCATAGCTGTACTCGAAGAAGTTCGTTCCGCCCAGCCCCGGAATCATCTCACTTGCAGGACTCGCCACGCCCGGATCGTTGAAGTAGAACCAGTCGTACTCCAGAGGCAGGCTATTGGTCCACGCGAAGCTGTAATCCGCGCCGGAGGGATCGCCACCGGCAATGTGCTGTGCATTCGTCTGCCAGAAGCTGCTGTTGTCCCCCCACTCCCCGCCGCTGCCGGCGGAGGAATCGCGCACCAGCGATTGGATATCCGTTCCACTGACTTCGAGAATCTGTGGAGCATAGTAGACAGTACCCGTGAATCCGTTCGGCGGCTGCCAGGTGACCTTCCACACCTCAACGGTGTAGCTTCCGGTCACAGGCGTCCCGTGGAACGGTGCCGCATCAGTCAACACCGCATTGGTCTGCCAACTAGCCCCTTCGAACTCCTCCCCCTCCGACGTGGTATGGAAGCGCGCACGACACGAGACGGACCCATCAGCCGCCGGATGATCCATGAGGAAGTACAGGTTGACGCGGTTGTTGGCGTAGTCGACCTCCAGAAACCGATTTGTCACACCGGCCGTCAACACAACTGGAACCTGTTCTGCCTCTGCACTGAGATTCGTATTGTTGTGATAGAGACCGTCCCAATGCACATCCGCCCATGTCACCGTCCCTGCGAATAACGCGAGCACGCACACCGTTCGGCAAACAACACCAACGCCATGCCCACCGGTTGAGTTCATTCTCTTTCTCATCCTCATTCTCCTTTCGCTCTGTTCTATTTCCAGGACCCAACTCGCACGAAGTTGACCGTGAACGAATCGGTATCCCCCCATTCAAAACTGGAATTCCATGTCTCGGTACCGGGCGTATTGATCGTGGTCTCATCGTGTGGGAGCGAATCCATCGCAGATTCCGAACCTGCCGCAAGCATCACCCCAATACCGCTACTCTCCAGATCACTGCGCGTGACCTGCAGGACGCTCAGCGGAATGCTGATCTCATAGAACGAATCCCGCGTCGTATCGTGCCCGTCCGAGAGGAAATTGCGCGTGGGCTCCCCTCCGTTATGCCGATCGTCGGCATCCCACACACCCCACAGCTCGTCGTCGACAAACGTGTTACCGGTCCCATAGGAAACGCCGGCTTCTGCCGCACTGAAGTAGTTCACCCCACCATCATCAACCGCGAACACCCCATCCACAGCTCGCGACAAGTACCCCTGCCAGAGACTACCTGCCATGTAGATCTGAACATCGGGCAGATCGCTGCCCGTCCAGTAAGCCTCTTCGTTGTTCTTGCCCCACACATCATGAGTCGCACCACCGCCCTTGGTGTCGATGGCAATCCACTGCAAGATGCCGTCATTGCTATTGATGCGTCCGCTACCAGCCCCACCCGCATTGCTCCCGTCACGGATGTCGGTCACATCCACATACTGCCACGCAAGGTAGAGGTTATCGTCGTCCCACGCTGCCCAGAGGTGCGTCAGATCAATTGGAGCCTCATGCATGGTCCAGTTGTCGTTCAGTGATCGAGGATCGTCGTTGGCCATATCGAGAGCCACCAACATGTTGTCCTGCCACTCACCATTGTTGACACCATCCGCCGTAATACCGCCGTTGGCTACCCCCTGCCCCAGGCTGGGGTTCGAGGAATACGGCTTGCTCCCACCAAACGCGACCGTCTCATTTACCTTCACATCAACAGTCACCACGTCAGACGCATTGCCACTGTCATCACGAGCAAAGAACTTGATCGTCAGGTCAATGCCGCTCCCCTGGTCGGTAACATGTATGGCAGAACCATACACCGAGCTTCCGGTAGTGGGCGTCGAACCATCGGTCGTATAGTAGATCGTCGGCGTCGGATCCTGATCGTCGGTCGCACTGAGTGTGACATTCAGAGTTGCGTTCGACACGCTCGTGTCGTGCGGACCGTAGTCTGTCGTAGGCGGCTCGTGATCGGTGATCGAGGGATCAAGGACGGAGAAATGGTGGTTCTCGTCGCCATTGTTGTCCCACAGTGATTCCCCGCGCTCATCCCGCAACTCAATGGCATACTGGAATGCGGCACCAATCGGCTGCGCCCCAAGAGATGTCGACCAGACATCGTTATCGCCTCGCCGCCCGCTGCGCCTCATGTCGCGCGAGCTCCAGGTGCCACCGCCATCCGTCGAATAGGTCAGTGTCGCGGAATGGGCACCACCCGCCGGCCATGACTCGACACTGATCACAGCCTGCTCGCTCTCGTAAACCGCCGGCCCCGGCGCCCAGTCGAGACTTAGCCGATAGAACCCCGTTCTGTCATCCGCAGCAACCGTCGCAACATCCGTCGTCGCACTTGCGGTTACCGAGTTCAGGTTAGACCAATTCACCAGATCGGGTGAGTGCTGAACCGTATACATCGCGTTGCTGGCCAATTGCGATAGGCCAATGCGACAGACACCGCCGGTAGGCGCTTGATCGAATCTGAGCCGTGGCGGGGGTGCACCGGCCTGGATGGCATTTCCAAACCAGCGGATCGAAGACGGAGCTTCGTTGATAACCGCCTCGTAGTTCGGGCCATGATTATTGTCCCAATGCTCTGTGCCATCTCCGTCAACCACCTGTACCGCATACTGGACATTCGTTTCAGCAGGAAATCCGCCCAGGTTCACGTGCCACATGTCGTGGTCGTTGGCGATGCCGTTGTGTGTCAGGTTGGATGCCAACCACGTCTCACCGCCGTCGGTCGTGAAGATGACGCTGCCGTTGGTGCCCGCCCCAACCGGAGCCGATTCGATATTCACCCACAGATCAGCTCCCGGCTCAATGTTGCCATCTTCGGGCCAGTGAGACGTGTTTCCGATCCAGGTCACGGTTGACTCACCGGGATTAACGGAGACAAAGTAGTCGTTATCGCTGTTGTTGTCCCACAGGTTGGTATTCCGTCCGGTGACATTCATGGCAAACTGAATGGTTGTCCCGCCGGGATAGGCCCCCAGGTTCGCATGCCAGGTGTCGTTGTTCTCCACCTTGCCATTGAAGCTAAGCGGCATGTTAGTCCACGTGTTACCGCCATCGGAGCTGTAGGTCACAAAGCCGCTGCCGACCGCATCCTGCGGATAGCTCTCGGTGTTTACCCACAGTTCCTCGCCGATGTCCCATTTATTCGTAGCAGGCCAATGATAACCGTTGCCCACCCAGGTGAGATCCACTTGAGGCTGGCCGCACTGCGTGATGTCGATGTTCCAGTTTTCACCGCCATTGTTGTCATAGGTAGCCGGTTCACCGCCATCATGGAACCAGAAGTTGACCCAGGTGGACGCATTGCTGATGGCATACCCATGTGTCCAGTCGTCACCCGACTGCGTCATGGCAACATTCACGACGTCCTGCTGCCCATCGTGACCAATCCCGATGTAGACCGGATCCACTCCCGACAGCGGCCCATTGTTCGGCGTATACGCAATCGTGAGGGTTACCGTGTCACACGAAACGTTGACTTCAGAGCCGCCGGGACCGGCCACAAAAATCTTTGACTCCTTGCCATCCACGGAGAAGGAAAGACGTCCCCCGCTGACATTCACCGTCTCAGATTCGTTCAGCATATTGATGAACGTCGTGCCGTCCGGCTTGCCGACTTCGGGGTTGCAGCTCTTGCTTCCCCAATCGGTATTGAAGGCAACGAGCGCTTCCTCGTCACCATAGACACGCGAAATGGCAAACAACCCCTTGCCACCATCCGACCAGCGCTGCGTCGTTCCACCGCGCCGAAGACTGATAAAGCGATCGCGCAGTTCATTCAGTTTCTGAACATGCAAATAGAGCGGACTGTCATAGAACTTGTCCCCGTACGCATTCCCCCACTGGTAGCCGAAATCCATCATGCATTCCCGCTGGAAGTCGGCCTGCCCCAGCTTGGGCGAACCGTTGCGGCGTTCGCCCTGGTTGAAACCGTGCTCCGTTCCGTAGAAAAGGCAGGGCACGGGAAGGGCCGTGTAGAGAAACGTTAGAGCCGGCCGCATCTTGGCCTCCCAAGAGGAGCCGCACTCCAACGCAAAACGATCCACGTCATGATTATCCATGAAGGCGACCAGTTTGTCGGCGGCTTCGCCATACTGGCTCATGGCATTCATACGATCAGCAAGCTGGGTCGTCCCCTGCTCGTAGGCAAAGACGTTCTTCATCGTCATCTGCATCGGGAACCAGAGCGTGGAGTTGAACGAGTAGCCATCGTCCTTGCAGTAGGACGCCTGCGTGCCATCGTCATACGAGAAGTACTCCCCGAAGAGCAGAAAGTTGCTCTTACCACGCCACACGGCATGCTCTCGCATATCGTTGGCCCAGCCCTTGATGAAGTCGTATTCCATGTGCTTGATGGCATCCACACGAAACCCGTCGCAGTCGGTGGCATCAATCAGATGCTTGAAGATGTTCCGGAGTTGTTCCTGAACCCACGAATCCTCCGTGCGCAGGTCCTCGGTTCCCAGAAACGAGCCAAGGATGTACTTGGGATAGCTGTCCCAGTCGCTGTCACCAATGTCGCCATGATTATGGTAGTGGTCCGTGCTGTTGAACGGGTTCGGAATCTTGCTGCCATCCCACCAGCTCATGGATCCGTGGCCGCCGCCGTTGTACCAGTCGATGTTACCGCCGGTACTGTCGTACTTCAACCTGTCCGCCGTGTGATTGACCACGACATCCAGAACCACGTAAATCCCCTTCGCATGAGCCGCATCAATCAGGCTCTTGAGCTCAGCAAATGTTCCGAATGAGGGCTCTACCTGATAGAAGTCGTGAGGATGGTAGGCATGGTAAGGCGTGAAGCGCGTGTCACTGCCCTGTTCGTTCAGCTGCACCCCGGAGATCCAGATACAGTTGACTCCCATGCCCTGGAGATAGGGAAGCTTCTGCTGGATGCCTGCCCAGTCGCCGCCCTGAAAAAGATGACGGTCATTCTCGGCACTGCTGCCGCCACTGTTGAACCAATCCCCGCTGTTCCGGACTTCGTTGTTGCCGCTATTTCCGTCGAAAAAACGATCCGTGAAGATCTGGTACATATTGACATCGCGCCAGTCCGTGGGACTCGCGTGGTAGGTATACCCGGGATCCCCCTCCGTTCGCCCGACAAGCCCATAGTCATCGGCATTCAGTGCGACAGCAGAAATGAGAAGACAGAACGGTGCGACAAAGAGAAGACGCCTGAAACCACGCATGTGACAACCTCGCTATGAGCTGGATTCGTCTCGCAGCAGGAGCATTCATGCGTGAATGGAGAGAAAGAAAGAGAGACCACGTCACCCCATACCACTTGAAGGCTAGCCTGCAAGTTAGAGTACGAGGTTCCTCACATGTTTTCCGCCAACGGCCCGTTGCAGGCCAGGAAAACATACCCCATGAGGATTGCCTTCTTCATGTGTTCGGTTGGGATCATAGCACCTCGAAACAGAGAATGTCAACGAGGCTTTTGCCCGCCCGAACAGCCACCCGTTACCGGAATGCAGCCCCCTGCGGCCCCCACCGGGCTTGCCGCCCGAACAGCCCCCCGTAGCGGAACGCCCCCCGCCGGGCTTGCCGCCCGAACAGCCACCCGTAGCGGCGGCCCCCGCCGGGCTTGCCGCCCGGACAGCCCCCCGTAGCGGCGGCCCCCACCGGGCTTGCCCCGGTGGAGCCATGATTGGATCCTCCGCGATCGCCGGGCGCTGCAACTCTTCCGAGCCCGTATTGAGCGATAAGGGAGCTCTGCGCTCTTATCGCTCCTTCTCGGGCTCTTCGTTTCTTGTTCATGGCTTCTCAACAGCCGCAAATCAACGCTCCACCGGGGCAAGCCCGGCAGGGGCGAGAGCCTCGGCATGACAGCCCCCCCCCCTGGAAGACTGTCATCCTGAGCTTGCGAAGGATCTCCAATGTGGGTTACGCGCGAAGACAAAGAAATGCCAGGGCGCTCAGCAGGGTTGACATCCAGATTTCACAGGTAGTACACTGAGCGACGAGGTAAGAATGAGAATCGTCACGACAACACTTGTAGTTCTGAGCTTCATGTTCCAAGTGCATGAATGCGCTTGTGGACTGGATTGTTCGTCAGCGGCCCTCATGAATGCAGGCGACCAGCCATCTCCTGTATGCCAGTCCTGCAGCTGTGAACCTGAGCCCGGACATCACGAGGGCGCGTGTGTCTGCCTGGAGTGCTCAGAGGACGATTCCGCTGTTGTTGCCAGCACGGAGACCGCACCGGGAGACAGCAGCGTTTCCGAACGCATACTGCCTGTTCTACCGGCGTATCGTCCCGCCCCCTCAACGAAATCCCATGGACTGGTGACCCGACCACCTGGCCCACCCGTTTATCTCTCCCTCGAAGTCCTGCGTACTTGATCAGAGCGTCACTGCCGTCAAGTAACCCCCTGCATCAGTCAAACCAATGACTGTTCTCTCGCTATACAGGACTTCAGAATCATGGAAAGTAACACACCAAACGAAGGTGCCGCGATGTCGGCACAGCGGCACCGGAGGCGCTACACCGGTCACTGGAGAACGATAGCCTTCGCCAGCGTGCTGCTGGGCGGGCTGCTCGGCATTCTGCTCTTTATCTTCCGCAACTCAATCGTGCCCGCAGTCGAAGTTGATACCGTTCAGGTTGTTCTCTTAACGATCGGGACTGCCGACGAATCAACTGTCGCAGTGAGGGACGAACTCCTGTTCCAGGCATCCGGATGGCTGGAGCCCGATCCTTGGGTCGTCAAGGTCCCAACGCTGACAGATGGGATCGTGGAGAGCGTATTCGTCACAGAGGGGCAGTCTGTCACCAACGGTCAGCTACTCGCACGCCTCGATCAGCGTGATGCCATCCTGGAACTGAAGGAAGGAGAAGCCAGCGTGGCTGCCGCGCAAGCCAGACTCACCGATACTCAGGACAGGTGGCAGCGCATCAAGGCCTTGCCTGATCGCGATGCCTCACCTTCTGAACGCGTTTCCGCAGAGAGTGCGTTTCTCGAGAAGTCAGCCCTGCTGGCATCCGCCCAAAGCATGCGCGATGCTGCCCTGCTGGCACTCGAGCGAACAGAAATCCGTTCCCCCCAGTCGGGTGTCGTTATGCGCCGTTATGTCGACCCTGGATCAAAGCGGGGACGAGCTTTGGATGATCCGAACAGCGCGGTCATTGTATCCCTGTTTGACCCCTTGCGGCTACAGGTTCGCGTTGATGTTCCCATCGCTGAAGCGGGAAGGCTCTCTGTGGGCCAGCCAACGCGCATTTCGACCGCCATGCTGCCCGGAAGCTCTTTCACGGGACGGGTGAGTCGCATTGTGGGCGAGGCCGACCTGCAACGCAACACGCTACAGGCCAAGGTCGCCGTTCAGAATCCGGATCCAAAAATGCGGCCAGACGTGCTCTGCAGAGTTGAATTCCGGGGGTTTCCGGATCAAGCAGCCGGGGCCGAGGGCTCCCGTGCGGGGTCACGACATACACTGTGGATCCCGGAGGAGGCAGTCGCTGACCCATCCAATCCAAGTCAGGGCATATGGATTGCTGACCCTCTAACGAGCAGGCTTTCACGACGCGACGTAGAACTGGGTAGCGCACGGCACAACGGCTACCGACGAGTCCTCAAAGGTCTGCGTGCAAACGAAATTGTCGTCATCCCTGGAGAGAACGACTTGAAACCCGGTGTTCTTGTTACAGCTCGGGAACGGGAGGAATCACCATGAACGAATCACTCATACATTGTCGCAAACTGGCGAAGCACTACAGAAAAGGGGCCCAAACCGTCACTCCACTCAGAGACATCGACCTCGATGTCGCCACCGGAGAGTTCCTTGCACTCATGGGACCATCGGGTTCAGGAAAAACGACCCTGCTGAATCTCGTGGCGGGTATTGACTCGCCAAGTGAAGGCACGTTGAGGGTCTGCGGGGAGGACATCACACAGCTCTCACGAAATCGACTGGCTCGATGGCGGGCGCACCACGTCGGCTACATCTTTCAGCTCTACCACCTGGTGCCGGTACTGACCGCATTCGAGAATGTGGAGCTCCCGCTGCTACTGGATGATATGCCGCGGCGCGTCAGGCGAGAGCAGGTTGAAGCAACCCTTGCCCAAGTGGGCCTTGAGGACCGTATGCACCACTACCCCAGGGAGCTCTCCGGTGGGCAGGAGCAGCGCGTGGCCATTGCACGCGCTCTGGTGGCATCACCTGAGCTGCTGGTAGCAGACGAACCAACGGGAGACCTGGATCGAGAAGCTGGCAGAGCCATACTCAACCTGCTTGAGGAACTGTGTACCGAACACGGCAAGACCATCGTCATGGTGACCCATGATCCACATGCCGCAGAATCGGCCCACAAGGTTCTCCATCTGGAAAAGGGGCAACTGCTGAAGCCCGAGGAGGTGAATCATGCTGGCTAAGGCCATGCGTCTCGTCGCCCTGGCAGTGAAACAGTTGGTTCGCCACCCCGTGCGCACAATACTGACACTCTTCGGGGTGGCTTCAGGGATGTTCCTGTTCACAACGGTTCAGACGATGCAGACCTCTCTGGACAAGGTGACACAGCAGCGAGCTGCCGACACAACGCTGGTTGTATACCGAGAGAATCGGTTCTGCCCGGAAACAAGTCGGCTACCCGAATACTACCTCAACGAGATCCGTGCAATTGACGGGGTTCGCGAAGTCATCCCAATCAAGATCACGGTCAATAACTGTGGTGCGAGCCTTGATGTCATCACGTTTCGTGGCGTCCCCTCCGAACGGCTGGCACGCTATGCTCCGGAGATTGGCGTCATTGATGGCTCATACGAGGATTGGGAGAACCGGGACGACGGAGCACTCGTGGGAAAGCTCCTGGCCCAGAAGCGTGGACTTGCACCGGGCGATGCTTTTGAAGCGGCCGGCGTACGCGTTACCGTAAGTGGAATTATTGACTCCCCTCTTCCGCAGGACAACAGCGTCGCCTACGTTCATCTGCCATTTCTGCAGCAGGCTTCCCGACATGGGCTCGGAGTCGTGACGCAGTTTAACGTGCGGGTTGAGACAAGTGATGACCTCAAAAGGGTTGCGCTGGCAATTGATGAGCGTTTCCGTAGCGAAGGTGAACCAACGACAACACAGCCGGAGAAGGCCTTCTTTGCCAGGGCGGCGGGAGAGCTGCTTTCCCTGATCGGGTTCACGCGCTGGATTGGATATGGCGCTGTTCTGGCCGTGGTAGGATTGATTGCGAATGCGGTGCTTCTGGTGGTGCGCGGACGCGTCCGAGAGAATGCCATTCTTCAGACAATCGGATTCCCCGGAGGCGCGATAGGATTTGTTGTCGTCGCAGAAGGAACGGTGCTGGCATTTGCCGGCACGCTCGTCGGCGTCGGACTGGCAATGGCTTTTCTCTCTTGGCGTGGGCTGACCTTCGGCAACGAAGGCCAAACGCTCGCACTCGCCCCCCAAGCCTCCGTTCTGTTCTCCGGCATGCTGCTTTCACTTGTGCTCGGATTGATTGCTTCCCTTGGACCCGCGTGGGTTGCCATGCGGAGACCCATTGTGGACAGCCTGAGGAGTTAGGTCATGATACCATTCGGTTATGCAATAAGAAACCTGTTCCGCGATACCAAGCGTCTCTTGCAGACGACACTTGGCAGCGCCCTGGTCGTATTCCTTGTCATGGTAGCTGCCATATTGAACAGCGGGATGACGCGAGTCCTCTCAGCCTCCGGCTCTCCGCGCAATGCCATTCTGCTTGGCGCCGGAAGCGAGGACAGCACGCTACGGAGTGAGATATCGGAACGCGCCGCAGGAATTGCGGAGTCCAGCCTCGCCGGTCTGGCAGAGGTTGCCGGCACGCGCGCCGTATCTCCGGAAATACACCAGATGACCCTCGTGTCCAGCGGCAGCTCGGGAGGACGGCAGGCCTTTGTCCGAGGCGTCACACCACGTGCCACGCTCGTACACAGAAGGCTGGTGGTCACGGAGGGTGAGTTTGTGTCTCCGGGGAGCATCATGGTCGGCCGACTGGCCTGGAAACGGCTCAGATTACCAAGGGAGTCGCTGCAACCCGGTCGCACCCTCGTTGTGGAGGATGTGCCCCTCAAAATAGCGGGCATATTCGCTGCACCGGGAACCGTCATGGAGTCTGAGATCTGGATGGACCTTAATGACCTTCGGGCGCTCTCCCTGCGAGAACACCTGAGCTGCGTCGTTCTGAGACTGACGGAAGATTCAATCGCCGACGTGGATCTATTTACCAAGCAGCGGTTGGATCTCGAACTCGCGGCGCTTCGAGAAAGCGACTACTTTGCCGGACTTTCCGACTTCTACGCCCCCATCCGAAGCATGACATGGCTAACCGCTCTCTTGATCGCAACCGGTGCACTTCTCGGCGGACTCAATACGATCTATGCAGCGTTTTCGCCACGGATCCGCGAAATCGCGACACTACAGGCGATCGGCTATCACCGAGGTGCCATCATGTTCTCGCTGGTGCAGGAATCCACACTGGCTACCTTGGCTGGTTCGATTCTGGCCGCCTTGGCTGCCGTATTGCTGCTGGATGGCCTAACCGTGTCATTCTCAATCGGAAGTTTCGATCTACAGGTAACGCCTTGGGTTGCATTGGTCGGACTCGGAACAGGAGTGGGGCTTGGTATCATTGGAACCATTCCCCCAGGGCTTCGCTGCCTGTTGCCTCCGGTGCATAGTGCACTCAGATCACCAACATGAGCCGCGAAGGTTCGGTCAGAAGTTCTATGAAAAGTATGAAAACGCTGATTGAGGCGGAATAGGGAACACTTACTCCTACAC